>JBFIIN010000043.1:0-13869 GCA_041601225.1 Oceanococcus sp. | reverse complement strand
GTGACCGGCGCCCACCTGTGGTTTCACACGCCAATGGACACCCCCGACACCACCTCTGCTGAACTGCTCGACCCGCTGGTACGGGCCTACATCCAGATCATCGAGGAATTACTCGCAGTCGATCCGGCACAGTTGCTGGCCGCCAATGTCGGCCCCAGCCGCGGCAGTGCCGCGCCGACCTGCCCGGGTGAAGATCTGCCGGCCGAGGAAGCTGTCAGCTCGGGGGGGACGGCCGAAACGCCACCGACCTCCCGACCATCCGGCGGCGGCGCAATCCCCCCGGAATTCATGCTGCTATGTCTGCTGCTCGCCGGAGCCAAGCGCCGGTGGAGGCTTCGACGATGTCCTTGGCAGGCGCGAATGGATTTTCAGTGACGGTCTACCATGTCCCCCAAATGGCAGAAATGCGGGGACATGGTAGCCCGTCCCCGAATTACCGACCGGCCCGGTGCTTCTTGAAGTTTTCCGCCTGCTCGAGAATTTCCTTGTACGCCTCGTCATTGGCCACTGGCGGATAACCGTGCCTGGCCAGGGCCAGGATCAGATCGACCTTCAACTCGGCCTTGATATCCTCGCGCCGGCTCCAGTCGGTGTATTTGGCCTTGTCGTCAACGATGGTCTTGACCTCTTTGGCTAACGCGATCAGCTTGTCCTCGGGATAGCTGAAGTCATACTTCACCGCAATCGCCTTAAGGATGTCGTAGAACGCTTTCTCCTCGAAATCGACACCCAGGTCCTTGTACGACGCCCTTTCCGTCTTCAGGGCATCGAGCAAGTTCATCATTTCATCGGTGAAATCTTCGACGACATTGCCAACCAGCACATCCTCTTCGTTGCGCTCGTTGTAGCGCTCGACCAGGGTCTGAAACTGCTTCGAGAAATCGACGCCCCTGGCCTTGTTGGTTTTCCTGAAATCCTCGATCGCCCGCGCCAGGAGTTGCTGCAACAACTTGGCCCGGGTGTTGGGCAGCTTGATCTTGTCGATCTTGGCCAGGTAATCGTCGTTGAAGATATCGACCTCGGGCGCGTCCTCATCGCCCAGCTTGAAGATCTCCTCCACGCCATCGGCTTTCAGGGCTTCGGCAATCATCTCGCGGACCCGGGCATTCATCTGCGCGGTATCGGGTGCATTGCCCTTGGTCAATTTGAACACGATGGAGCGCACCGCCAGGTAGAAGTGAACCCGGTCACGCTCATCCTGGCCGATGGACTCTGAGCCGCTACAAATGTCGTAGGCCGCCTTCAGGCGCTTGACCAGCGCCATGTAGCGCTTTTCGATCTTGTCCGTGACTTGCACGAACTCGGCGGCATTGTTCAGCGTATTGAGCTGGGCCAGCGGTTCTCCGCTGAAATACGACGCGGCATCGAACTTGTGAAACAGCTTGCCCAGCAAGTCCAGATAATCACGCACCACGATCAGTGACTGCTCGATCTCTTCGATATTCTGCTGATCGGCCTTGTTGTAGTGCGCCAGCGCCAGATTCATCTGCTTCTTGATGCCGATGTAATCCACCACCAGGCCTTTTTCCTTTCCCGGCGTTGTGCGGTTCACCCGCGAGATCGTCTGGATCAGGTTGTGGCGCTGGATGGGCTTGTCGATGTAGATGGTGTCCAGTTCCGGCACATCGAAACCGGTGAGCCACATATCCACGACAATCGCGATCTTGAAGTTGGACTTGGGGTTCTTGAACTGGGTGTCCAGGGCCTTGCGATCGTCCTGGGTGCCCAACAGCTCGTAGAGCGCCTTGGGATCATCCTTGCCCCGGGTCATGATCATCTTGATCCGCTCCATGGGCAGGATCTTCTTGCGCTCGGCTTCGCTCAATTCGGCGCCGGTCTCACAGGCGAGCCTTTCGTTCCACTCCGGCCTCAGGGCGATGACTTCCTGCCAGAACGCGTAGGCGATCTCGCGCTTGCTGCACACGAACATGGCCTTGCCCTTGACGGTGGCGCCTTCGGAAACCCGGGCTTCGTAATGAGCCACGAAATCCGCGGCCAGGGCGCGGATCCGGTCGGGATCGCCCAGTATCGCCGTCATGTTGGCGCTGGCTTTCTTGCTCTCCTCGATCTGGTATTCGCTGGCCCCGTCGTCGGCGCAATCGGCGTAATAGCGTTCGATTTCCGCCAGCTTGGCATTGTCCAGCACTACCCTGGCGGCGCGGCCTTCGTAGACGATGCGCACCGTGATGTCGTCCTTCACCGACTCGGTCATGGTGTAGCTGTCGACGACCTCGCCAAACAC
Source organism: Oceanococcus sp. (assembly GCA_041601225.1). GTDB lineage: Bacteria > Pseudomonadota > Gammaproteobacteria > Nevskiales > Oceanococcaceae > JBFIIN01. The sequence goes on along the minus strand of JBFIIN010000043.1, from coordinate 11,627 downwards.
ATCCAGGGTCGCGTCGATGGGCGTGCCGGTGAAGCCCACATAGGTGGCGTTGGGCAGCGAGTCGTGCAGATACTTCGCAAAGCCATAGGTGCGCTTCACGCCCTGCTCGGTGACGCGCAGCTTCTGATCGAGATTGACCTGACTGCGATGCGCTTCGTCCGAAATGCAGATCACATTGTCGCGTTCGGTCAGCAGTTCGGTGTCTTCGGTGAACTTGTGAATCGTGGTCAGGAACACGCCACCGCTGCTGCGTCCCTTAAGCAGCTGACGCAGCTCGGCGCGGCTTTCCACGCTGACCACGGTCTGATCGCCGATATAGCCCTTAGCGTTGGTGAACTGACGCGAGAGCTGATCGTCCAGATCGGCGCGATCGGTAATGAGCACGATCGTGGGGCTGGCGAACTCCAGACTCTTCATCAGCAGGCGGCTGAGAAACAGCATGGTGTAGCTCTTGCCACAGCCGGTGGCGCCGAAATAGGTGCCGCCCTTGCCGTCGCCTTCTGGTTTACGGTGGGCCAGAATATGCCGGTAAAGCTTGGTCGCCGCATAGAACTGCGGATAGCGGCAGACGATCTTTTCCTGCTTGCGCGACACATCCGGAAAATGCACGAAATGCCGGATCACCTGCCGCAGGCGATCCGGCTGGAACAGGCCCTGGATCATCGTGTGCAGGGCGCTGATGCCGTCCTGGCCGATCTCCTCCTCCCCCGTCACCTTGCGCCAGGCGTAGAAGAACTCGTAGGGGGCAAACAAGGACCCCAGCTTGGAGTTCACCCCGTCGGACAGCACACACAAGGCGTTGTATTTCATCAGCTCGGGAATATCGCGCGCGTAGCGCCCCGTGAGCTGTTTCCAGGCGTCGTGCAGCGTGGCCTCTTCGCGGATCGCGGACTTGAACTCGAACACCACCAGCGGCAGGCCGTTGATGTACAAAATGGCGTCGGGGATGCGCTTCTCCGTCCCCTCGATCTCCAGCTGGTTCACAAGCCGGTAGCGGTTGAGCGTGTCGTAACGCCCCATCGCGTCGGCAACGGCCAGCGCCGATTCGCCCGGCACGGCGACCTGTTCCAGCGGCAAACCGCCGTAGTCGATCAACTGGACATACAGATCCTTGCGACTGCGGTCCTCGCGCTTGAGCAGAAATCCATCAGCCACGAACTTCTGGATGGATTTGTTGGCTTCGTACAGATCAGCGGCCGGCTGGGCATCGAGCTGACGCAGGACGGATTCGATCTCATTGGCGGTGATCTCATCGGCCGCGTAGCGGCTGGCCAGGAACGCGCGCAAGTCGTCACGCAGCAGCACATCGCTGGCCGGGCGATCCAGGGTTTCGCCGCTGTGGTGGGGATAGCCCTGCTCTTCCAGCAGCGCAATGATGGCCGCTTCCAGCTGGGCTTCGGTGAATTTCACGTCGCCGCTCCACAAAGTACGGTCAGTCCGCTGCCGATCAGCTTGAACACCACGAGCTGGCCGCGTTCACGCTGCCTCGGATCAGCCACCGGCTGGCACGGACACTTCCAGGTAGTCATTGGCACCTGCCGCGGAAATCGCAGAGCGGATTTCGGGGATAACTCCCTGGATTCGAGGCCAACTTGTACTCGACAGCACGACCAGTGCAATGCGGCGGCTCGCGAGATTTTGCTGGTACTTCAGATTCTGATCGGCTGTAACCAGACCTTCGAAACCTTCAGCCTCGGCTCTGGCCAGCAACTCGCCATTGTTGAGTGTGGCCCATCCCAGCTCAAAGGCGGTGGAGACCTCATGCCCAGACAGATGTTTGCGAAGCGGAACGGGAGTGCCCTGATCGAACAGCACCCGCACTAAGCCGCTTCCAGGCTATGCGCCGCATGGGCCAGGACCTGACGGACCTGCTCGACAGTCACTCCCGGAAACCAGGCAACGAAATCGTCGATCTTGGCGCCGTCCTCAAGATTCTCGAAGAGCGCCGCGACGGGGACACGGGTACCGCGAAACACCCAAACGCCACTCACCGTTTCCGGGTTGCGCTCAACCGCGCTGCATGTTGCCCAAGTGTTGCTCATGCTCCGATTCTACGCCGAAACGCCACGCTCTCGCGCAATCAACGGGTCACAGTCCGTGACCTCGCAGGAAATCCGCCATAGCCCGCGCCGGCCAGATACAGTCCTTGACGCCTTTGGCGGTACACGGCCGGTCAGCGAGCATGGCGCCGATCCGATAGCCCAGCATGTCCACAACCGACAGACCGTCGTACTCCAGCTGAATCGCGATCTCCTGGGCCATGCGGTTCATGGTCCCTTGCACCGAACGATCGCACGCGGTGTCGCAGACCAGCGGCCCCAGCGCGGCATGAGCCTGATCCATCAGCGCATCGTCGGCGCCGCACTTGAGCAAGGTGTTCATGTAGCCATCGGCGAAGCGCTCATCAAGCTGGGCAAAGTCGAATTTCTTCAGCGCGGTGACGAAAACCGGAAAACGCGTGGCGTCATGCACGAACAACACGCATTGCCGCCGCTGCAGGACGATCAGATTGGCATGCCAACCGCTGATCCGGCTTTCGCGATCATCGTCGTTCTCGCCGCAGTGGCTGGGCAAGCTGCTGCGCAAGCGACCGCTGTCGTCCAGCGGCAGCCTAGCCAGCAGCTTTTTCGTGCAATGCAGGCGGATCATATGGCGGCGGCCACCTGCTGCTCGGCTTCGGGGATGCGGAGTTGGCCGGAGAGGAGTTTGGGTAGGAGGGTGTCTCGGAGACTTGCGAGTATCCGAACCTGCCTTGCGAGACCATCAGCTCTTGTCAGGTTCGGATCAACCAAATTCGCGAATTGCTCTAGGATTCGCGAGCTCGGGATAGACAACCGCACCGCCTCAAGGTGGCCTTTCGTAACGGCCTCCCGCGATGCTCCTGCGTTTTGGCCAAGCAAAAGTTTTTTGGTCCTGGGCTGCAGTAGATGCAGGTGAATAAACCGCGGTGGCACCGGCGGCTTGGCGCGCACGATTGCGACGTGCTGATTCACCCTTGCAGGCAATGCATCTGGAACAACTATGCAGGTTCTTAAAATTGAAGCCCCAGTAATGTTGATTAATACGTCCTTTTGTTGAACTGTGACTCCAATCAGCTGATTTGCCGCGTCATCTGAAATTCGAGCAAGGCCCGCCCATACAAATTTCGAATCATAGATATTCTGACTTCGTATCAGCGCGGTTCCTTGCTCTTGGTAAACCTTGCTCCCGCCCCGAGGCGTCGCGCCGCTACCGATTTTCGTAGTCAACTGCTTTAGTGATTTTATATCCCACCCCTCCGGCACCCACCCCAACTCCTCGTTGAAAACAAAACGGTCGGGGAACTGGTTCTGAATCGCTACGGGCAGCGGCTTGCGCGCATCGCCCAGCGCGGCGCGGGCCTGGGCGCGTTTTTGCAGGGCATCGGGGATGGGGTTGCCGGCGTCCAGGGCCTTGTCGATGACCGGGTCGAAATCCACGAACCAGCTCTTGAACAGCGCCTGCGCCATGGCCTCCAGCGTGGCGTTCATCTGGCGGTTGAGTTCGATTTTCCGATCGAGTGAAGAAAGAATCGAGACGATTCGTTGCTGCTCATCCAAAGAGGGAACGGAAACATCAACCTTTTCCAAATCTGACCCTCTGATACCGGCCTGCCCTGCGCCCTGCTCAGTAATAGCCCAAATTGCTGATCTACCCTGAGGGCTATTAAAAAAATAATATAGGTATTCAGGGTCAACAAGCTTGCGCTCGGGGCGAACGCGAATTAGGTGAGATTCGAACACAACAGGTTCCTCATCACCCAAGAAGATTGAGCATTTGCCCGCCCCTGACAGGACAAGGGATTGTCGAGCAAACAACAAATCGCCAGGCTCTAGAACCGACAACTCGAGCTCTGAATCTGATGCTGGGACCCTATCGCAAGGGATGTTTTCCATTCTCCCAAAAGCGAATATCTCACCCATATTTATAAATTTGTAGCCAGCCCCTCTTACCCGCTTGGGCTTTGTAAGCCCGTTCCGAGAAGCAATCGCGTACAAAGTCCCAAAAGGCCGGGACTCCCACTCACCTTCCATAACCCAACCCCACCAAATTCCCCTTGATCACCGCATCCAGCTTCTCGGATTCCGCCATCTGCCGATACAGCGTCCGCGTCAGTTCCGTCATCTTCTGCTCAAAGGGCATGCCGTCGTCTTCGATCTCGGCCGCGCCCACATAGCGCCCCGGCGTCAGCACGTAATCGTTTGCTTTGATCTCATCCAGCGTCGCGGCCTTGCAGTAGCCGGGCTGATCCGCGTAGTCGCCATCTTTTTCCTCGCCACGCCAGGCGTGGTAAGTGCGGGCGATCTCGGCGATATCGTCGCCGGTGAGTTCCTTGTGGGTGCGGTCCACCATGGTGCCGATGTTGCGGGCATCGATGAACAGGGTCTCACCCCGGCGGTCGCGGTGATTGGCGCCGCTGTGTCCGGTCACGCTTCGGGCCGCCTTGCTCTTTGTTAAGAACCACAGGCAGACCGGAATCTGGGTGGTGTAAAACAGCTGGCCCGGCAGCGCGATCATGCAGTCCACATGATCGTTTTCGATCAGCTTCTTGCGAATCTCGCCCTCGCCCTTGGTGTTGGTGCTCATCGAGCCGTTGGCCAGCACGAATCCGGCCACGCCGTTTTCCGACAGCTTGCTGAGCATGTGCAGAATCCAGGCGTAGTTGGCATTGCCGGTAGGCGGGGCGTCGTAACCGGCCCAGCGCGGATCGTCGCTCAGTTCGTCATCGGCCCGCCATTGCTTCAGATTGAAGGGCGGATTGGCCATGATGAAATCGGCCTTGAGGTCCGGGTGCTGATCCTTGAAGAAGGTATCGGCGGGCACCTCGCCGAGATTGCCGGCGATGCCGCGGATGGCCAGGTTCATCTTGGCCAGCTTGTAGGTGGTGGCCGTCTGCTCCTGGCCGTAGATGGAAATGTCTTTCTGATTGCCCTCGTGGCTGTCGATGAACTTCACCGACTGCACGAACATGCCGCCCGAACCGCAGCAGGGGTCGTAGATCTTGCCCCGGTAGGGCTCGATCATCTCGGCGATCAGGTTGACCACGCACTTGGGCGTATAGAACTCGCCGCCGCCCTTGCCTTCGGTGGCCGCGAACTTGCCGAGAAAGTATTCGTAGACCCGACCGACGATGTCCTCTTCGCTGGCCGCCTCCTGCTTGGCGATGGTATCGATATCGCTGATGGAATCGATCAGCGAGGCCAGCTTGGCGGTGTCCAGCCCCAGGCGCGAAAAGTAATTATCCGGCAAGGCGCCTTTGAGGGATTTGTTGGTTTTCTCCACCGTATTCAAGGCCGTGTCGATCCTGAGCGCGATGTCCTCCTGTTTGGACTGCGCCTGAATGCTCGACCAGCGCGCCTCCTCCGGCAGGTAGAACACATTGTCCTTGGTGTAGAACTCGACCATGTCCAGGTACTGAACCATGCCGTCCGCCTGCAGCTTGTCGCGATGCGCCTGGAACTTGTCGCTGACGAACTTCAGAAAAATCAGGCTGAGCACCACATGCTTGTACTCGGACGACTCCACCGAGCCGCGCAGCTTGTCCGCCGTATCCCACAGATTCTGCTCGAAGGATTTCTGCTTCGGCTTCGCTCTTTTTTCTTTCGCCATGTTGATTGGATCGCTGCCTGCATAAACGCCTGAGCATATTAGCTGTTAGCAGTCTGTCGGACTTGCCCGATCGTCGCGAGATTTTCGCTACCTGAGGCGATTGCTGGGCGATTCTGAGGAAAATAGTCGAACTATTTGACGAAGGAGCGCGTAGCAAGCGGCCAGGGAGAGGAAATCGCAGTAGATCATGGTAAGTCCGACCGACTGCTAGCCAGTCCCTCACCCTATTCGATGGCCGAGAGGCTCCAGCGACAGCTGGCCACGAGCCTCGGCCACTGCCAAAACCAAGGGCATGCGCTGAAGAGTCAGTGAAGCTCGCCGCGCCTGGCCAGAACATAGGCAGACGCACTTGAATCCGGCCAAGCGACGTAGTGGCTATAATGGCTACATGAAAGAGATCGCTGCCAGAGACGCCAAGAACAAGTTCGGACAGTTTCTTGATGATGCCCAGCGCGCCCCGGTGCGGGTTACCAAGAAAGGCCGCCCCGCCGGCGTGATGATGTCGGAAGAACAGTTCCAGCGCTTGCGCGGCGCGGCCTGGGACCGGCTGCAGGCAACCGTTGATGAGATGCGCAAGGAGGCTGCGGCAGCGAATCTGACGGATGCCGAGCTGGCCGCACTCTTGCGCGATGACGATTGATCGCGTCGTCGTCGACACGAATGTCCTGATCAGCGCAATCTTGAGCAAGGGCGGAACTCCGAGTCTGCTGTTCGATGCCATGCGGATTCGGCGGGTCACGCTGCTGTTCTCGGAAAGCAGCTTCGACGAATTGCAGGACCGCTTACTGCGCCCCAAATTTGATCGCTACGTCAGCGCTGAATTGCGCCGCAGATTTCTGGCCCAGATTGATGCCGTGTCGGAGTATGTAGCGATTGCAGAGCAGAAAATGGGCTGCCGTGATCCAGACGACGACAAGTTGCTTGAAACAGCCATCTTGGGCGACGCCGATCTGCTCATCAGCGGCGACAATGACCTGCTGGCCATGAATCCGTTTCAGGGGCTAGAAATCTGCCGCACCGCCGATGCGCTGAAACGCATCGAGGCATGATCGCTGCGGGCAAGGTCCGTGCTTGATCGAAGCATCGCGGAAACAGCGGTCTCGGTTTTGGGCGCGCAAACGAAAAGGCCCCCACCAGCGGTGGAGGCTTTGACGAATCATAGCTAGGCGCGATTGGACTCGACAAAATCGCCCGGAACGATTTTGGACGTGCGCCAGCACGGTCCCGGGCGAAGCCCGGGATGCGGCCCAGGGACGGGCCGCACAACCACGACGCGTAGCGTCGTTGGTGAGAGCCCAATCCCCGATCAAAGCCACAAACGAAAAAGCCCCCACCAACGGTGGAGGCTTCGACGATGTCATTGGTAGGCGCGATTGGACTCGAACCAACGACCCCCACCATGTCAAGGTGGTGCTCTAACCAGCTGAGCTACGCGCCTGTAAAGGCCGCGGATTATCCTTGGACCGAGTGGCAATGGCAATAGGCTGGGACCGATCGCTTCGATTTTCGGCCCGGGGCAGCGGTTACCATAGCGTCATGTCTGAAGCGTCCTGCAAGCAATCCGCCCCACCCATGCTCGTGTTCAGCGATCTCGACGGCACGCTGCTGGATCACGATACCTACAGCCATGCCGCCGCAGATTCAGCCCTGGCGCGGCTCGCGGACCTGGGCATTCCCTGTGTACTGACCACCAGCAAGACCCGCGCGGAAGTGCTGACCATCCGCGCGGATTTGGGTCTTGATTCTCCGTTTATTGTCGAAAATGGTGGTGCGGTGCTGCTGTCGCCTACGGATGAGCATTTCGATCTGCGCGATTTCAGCCTGGACGAGATCGCCGGCTTGCGCTGCCAGCGCTTTGGCCGGCCGCGCGCGGAGATCCTCGCAATCCTGCACGACGCGCCGGAATTCCAGGGCTTCCGTTTTCGCGGCTTCGCGCAGCTGAGTCCGCAGGCCATCGCCCAGCTCACCGGTCTGTCTTTGCCCGAGGCCCTGGCCGCCAGTCGGCGCGATTATTGCGAGCCGATCATCTGGGACGATACGCCCGACAAGACGGAGCAATTTGCCGATGCCCTGGAGCAGCACCAGCTCAAAGTTTTGCGCGGCGGGCGCTTCTGGCATGTCATGGACCAGGCGGCGGACAAGGCCGTGGCGATGGCCTGGCTGTGCGCCCACGAGCGCCGCGGCAGCGGGCTGACGACGGTGGCGCTGGGGGATTCGCACAACGATGTGGGGATGCTGCAACAGGCCGACATCGCGGTGCTGGTGCGTTCGCGGCATCATGCCTATCCGGCGGCGCAGGGGCGTCGACGCACCATCAAGACCCTGCACACCGGCCCCGGCGGCTGGGCGGAAGCGATACACCAGATTCTCGATTCCCTGGACGATAATTGAACCATGGCTGATTTTTTTCAGAACGGCGTCATTACGACCCTGCACAATCTCACCGACCGCGCCGTCGAGGAACTGGAGGCGGAACTCACCGAGTTTTCCAAGACCAGCGCGCTGTGCCTGGTGCTGCCCTCACTGTATTCGGAGCTGGAAGGCCCGGCCCTGCAACACATCGTGGATGAACTGGTGAAGGTGCCCTATCTGGACCAGATCATCATTGGCCTGGACCGGGCGGATGCCGAGCAGTATCGCGAAGCGCACCGCTTTTTCAGCCGGTTGCCGCAGCAAACCAGCATCCTGTGGAATGATGGGCCGCGCCTGCGGGCGATTGATGCGCAGTTGCAGGCCGTCGGCCTGTCGCCCGAGGATGCTGGCAAAGGCCGCAATGTCTGGTTTGGCTTCGGCCATCTGCTGGCCAGCGGCAAGATCGGCGCGGTGGCCCTGCATGATTGCGACATCCTGACCTATGACCGCAGCCTGCTGGCCCGCCTGCTCTACCCCGTGGCCCACCCGCATTTCAACTACCGCTTTTGCAAGGGCTATTACGCCCGGGTGGATGGTGACCGTCTGCGCGGCCGGGTCTGCCGCTTGCTGCTGACTCCTCTGCTGCGCACCCTGAAAAAGATTTTCGGCCAGCTGGATTATCTGGATTTCATGGACAGCTTCCGCTACGCCCTGGCCGGCGAGTTCTCCATGCGCACCGAAGTGGTCAACGATCTGCGGATCCCCAGCGACTGGGGCCTGGAGATCGGCGTGCTGAGCGAGATGCACCGCAACTATTCCACCAACCGGCTGTGCCAGGTGGATATTGCCGATGTCTACGACCACAAACACCAGCCGCTGTCGGCGGAGGATGCCAATGCGGGCTTGTCGAAGATGTCCATCGATATCACCAAGGCCATCTACCGCAAGCTGGCCACCCACGGCGTGGTGTTCACATCCGAGAGCTTTCGCTCGATCAAGGCCACGTATTACCGCGTGGCCCTGGATTTCATCGAAACCTATGCCAGCGATGCCACGATCAATGGGCTGACCCTGGACATCCACAAGGAGGAACAGGCGGTGGAACTGTTCGCCCAGAACATCGTGACCGCCGGCAAGACCTTCCTGGAAAATCCGATGGAGACGCCCTTCATCCCCAGCTGGAACCGGGTGACTTCCGCCCTGCCCGGCGTACTGGACGAGCTGCGCGCCGCCGTGGCCGCCGATCACGCTGAATATGGCGTCTGATCCGGGCCAGCGCCTGGCGGCGCTGCGGGCCCGCGTCGAGCAGCACCTGGAGGTTCTGTACCCCGCGTATGATCAGACCAGCCTGGCCGACGAGCTGATGAGCATCATGGGCGTGCCGCGCCCGGGGGTGGACCCCACGCCCTTTGCCAATCTGTGGGATGAGGGCGATGTCCTGGCCATCAGCTACGCCAATACGATTGTCGACGGCGAAAATCCACCGTTGCAGACTCTGCACGCCTTCCTCAAACGGCATTTCGCCGGCCTGCTGTCCGGGGTCCATGTGCTGCCGTTTTTCCCGCACAGTTCGGACGATGGTTTCGCGGTGATCGACTACGACAGCGTGGACCCGGAGCTGGGAAACTGGACGGATGTCGGCGCGCTGGCCCAGGACTTCAAGATCATGGGCGATCTGGTCATCAACCACTGCTCCAGCCAGCACCGCTGGTTTCTGAATTTTCAGCAGGGCGCGGATCCGGGCCGCGATTACTTTGCCCTAGCCGGACCGGACGACGATCTGTCCGAGGTGGTGCGCCCCCGCACCAGCCCCTTGCTGCGCCCCACCCCGACCCCGGCGGGTGAACGCCAGGTCTGGTGCACCTTCAGCCATGATCAGGTCGATCTGAATTTCGCCAACCCGGCCGTACTGCTGGAAATCGTGCGCATCCTGCGCCGCTATCTGGATGCCGGCATCAGCATTTTCCGGCTCGATGCCATCGCCTTTCTGTGGAAGATTCCCGGCACCAGCTGCCTGAACCTGCCGGAAACCCACGAGATGGTGCGTCTGCTGCGCACCCTGCTCGAGCATTGCGACCCGCGGGCCATCATCATCACCGAGACCAATATTCCCAATCAGGAAAACCTGTCCTATTTCGGCAACGCCAACGAAGCGCATCTGATCTACAACTTTTCGCTGCCGCCGCTGCTGGTCAACGCTCTGGTCAGCGGCAGCTGCCAGCACCTGAAGACCTGGCTGATGAGCATGCCGCCGGCGCAGCACGGCACGACCTATCTGAATTTCATCGCCTCACACGACGGCATCGGGCTGCGGCCGGCTGAAGGCCTGCTGGACGACGCGGAGCTGGATGCCCTCACCCGGACCATGGAAAACTTCGGCGGGCAGATCTCCTGGCGGGCGCTCAACTCCAGCGAGCGGCGCCCCTACGAAATCAACATCGCCCTGATCGATGCGCTCAAGGGCACGGTCCATGGCGCTGACGCCTATCAGCTGGAGCGTTTTATCTGCGCCCACGCGATCATGCTGGCGCTGGAAGGCATACCCGCGATCTACATCCACAGCCTGCTGGGCACGGAAAATGACTACCAGCGGATGGAACGCTACGGCGCGGCCCGCGCGATCAACCGGCATCAATGGCCGCTGGCGGACATCGAAGGCCGGCTCGCTGATCCCGAATCGCTCAATTCCAGGGTTCATGCCCGGCTCGCCCGGCTGATCGCCCTGCGCCGCGCCCAGCCGGCCTTTCATCCCAATGCCACCCAGTTCACCATGCATACCGGCGATGCGGTTTTCGCCTTCTGGCGGCAGAGTCTGGACCGGCGGCAAAGCCTGTTTGCTCTCAACAACATCAGTGACCAGGCGCAAGCGATTCCGCTGTCGGAAATCAATCTGATCTGCACCGACAGCTGGCAGGACCTGATCAGCGGCCAGGCCATCGACGACCGGCTCGGGGTACTGACGCTGGCGCCGTATCAATGCGCGTGGATCAGCAACCTAGTGTAGTGCCGAACAGAGTGACGCACTACACTAGGTGGCTCGCAGCGAGATTCTGCGCGCGGCTGAGCTCGGCAGACGTGGGCAGGCTGCCCGCCCCCGCCATTCAGGCGGCCGAGACCAAAGCCTGATCCCGGATTCGCTTGATCTCGTCGCGCTTGGCCGCGGCCAGCTCGAAATCCAGATTCTCCGCCGCGGCCAGCATCTCCTTCTCCAGTTTTTTCAGCAGGCGCGACAGCTTCTCGGGCGACATCGAGGAATAGCGCGCGGCCTGCTCGGCCACCTTGAGGGCCTCGGCCTTTTCGGCCACGTTTTCGTAACCGGAATGCATCACATCCATCACCGCTTTGCGGATGCTGACCGGAGTAATGCCATATTTCTTGTTGTGCGCCTCCTGCTTGGCGCGGCGGCGATCGGTCTCGTCCAGCGCCTTGCGCATGGAGCCGGTGATCCGGTCCGCATAAAGAATGGCCCGGCCGTTCAGATGGCGCGCGGCGCGACCTATGGTCTGGATCAGAGATCGCTCGGAGCGCAGGAAGCCTTCTTTGTCCGCATCCAGAATGGCGACTAGAGAAACTTCTGGTAAATCAAGACCTTCGCGCAACAAGTTAATGCCAACCAGAACATCAAAGGCGCCGAGCCGCAGGTCGCG
>JBFIIN010000042.1:0-14095 GCA_041601225.1 Oceanococcus sp. | reverse complement strand
GACCAATACCAGCAGCTGGTCGGATCAGGTGTGGCTGAGCCGCAATGCCGATGGCAGCGATTACGTAACCAGCTTCGGCAACGCCGGCCACATTGGTGCGCTGGGTGTGGGAGAAACCTATACCCGGACGCTGGAGGTGGTGTTGCCCGAAGGTCTGGAAGGGACGTTCTACTTCAACGTCAAGACTGGCGGGCCATACGAGTTCCTTTATACGGGCAACAATACCGGGACGTCCTTGGCGGTTCCGGTCACGATTGCACCGTCGCCCGACCTGGTTGTGGAGTCGGCGACCTTGCCGGTCATGGCGCAGGAAGGCGCGCTGATCGATATCGGCTGGACGGTGATCAATCAGGGCGATGCGGCTGCCGACGAGCCTTGGGTTGACAAGGTAACGCTGGTCTCGACCGATGGTTCGGGCAAGACCATCAATTTGGGGACTTTCACCTACGACCGGGTGTTGGAGCCCGGCATTCGCTACACCCGGACCGAGCAAGTCCGTCTGCCGTCCAAAATCCAGGGTCTGTACCGGCTCAAGGTGGTGACCAACGCCAATCTGGGCGGCGCTGGCGCACAGATTTACGAATATGCGACGGCGCGGGCCAACAACACGCTCACCACGTCTGATCTGCTGGAAGTCAGCCTGAACTCGCGTCCCGACTTGCGCGTGACAGCGGTCACGGTTCCGGAGCATGTGACGGCGGGGACAAGCGCGGCGGTGCAGTTCACGGTGACCAACTCCGGTTCGGTGGCGGCCTCCGGGCGCTGGACCGACAGTGTCTATCTGTCGCTGGATGGACAGCTCAGCGCGGATGACCGGCTCCTGGGCCGGTTCGCCAATGGGGCGGCGCTGGCGCCGAGCGAGAGTTATTCCACGACCAGTGCATCGGTTGAGATTCCGATCCGCTTCCGCGGCGACGCCTACATTCTGGTGGTGGCCGACGGCAGCAACTCGCTGGACGAGTATCCCAACGAAAGCAACAACCTGCAGGCGGCGGCCTTCTATGTCGACCCGATTCCCTTTGCGGACCTGGTCACGAGTGATGTGGTGGCGCCGTCGCAGGCGGTGCACGGTACGGCGATCGATGTGACGTACAAAGTGGCCAATCTGGGCAGTGCGGTGACACGTGGCGATTCGGCCAGCGTCGATAGCTGGACGGATACGATCTGGCTGGCGCGCGACAAGACCCGGCCCAGTGCCGGCAAAGGCGACATCCTGATCGGCTCGGTGACCCACCGGGGTCACCTCGAGGTAGGCGAAGACTATCTGGGCAGCGTCAGGGTCAATGTCCCTAAAGGGATTTTCAGCGGCAATTACTACATCACCGTGTGGAGTGACGCCTACGACGCGATTCTGGAGGACACGCTGTCGTCCAATACCAATCCGGATGATCCCAACCAGGTCGATAACAACAACTACAAGGCGCGGCCCATCAGCGTATTGGGCATTACCAGCCCGGATCTGGCCATCACGGCCATCGATGCGACGGCACAGGTGCCGGCGGGCGGCGAGCTGAGTTTCAGCTACACCGTGCAGAATCGTGGCGATGATTTTTCCGGAAGCTGGAGGGACGCCGTCTTTTTGGCCGACAGCCCGGATCTGAGGACGGCCAGCCAGCGCTGGTTCCTCGGGGAATATGCTCAAAACCGTTCGCTGGCTTACGGCGAGAGCTATTCGGCCAGCCACACCGTGGCCTTGTCGCCGGCGACCGAGGGTCTGTACCTCATCGTCAAGACGGACAGTTCCGGCTCGGATGCGACGGGCACCAGCCGTGGCGCGATCCGCGAGGTCGATGAGTCGAATAACGAGGCCTCTGCGGATTCGGTGGTCACGACGGCACCGTCCGACCTGCGGGTGACCGAGATCGTTACCCAGCCTGAGAATTTTTCCGGCGAGCTGACGACGGTGACCTGGACGGTCACGAATTTCGGTGCGGACGTGTGGAGCGGGACGCAGAGCTGGGTGGATTCGATCTACTTCAGTCCGGACCCGACCTTCATCAAGGATCGCGCCCAGTACATGGGCAAGCTCACGCATGTGAACGGCGCCGGGCTGGCGGCGGGGGGCAGCTACACGGCGTCGGCCAATATCCGCCTGCCGGCGGGTACGGACGGCGATTACTACATCTACATCATCACCGACTCCGAGCATCCCTACGATAACTTGCGTGGGTCGAGCAAGCAGAAAGCGCCACAGGTGGAATGGGTGGACGGAAGTTCGCGCTCCAATGAGGACGCGCGCACCCAGCACTATCTGACGAGCGTATTCGAGGAGTACCGCAACGATAACAACCGGGGGCGCGGCAGCCTGCATGTGACGTATCGTGAGCCGGATCTGCAGGTGGATTCGATCACGGTTTCGAATCCGGCGCCGCAGTCAGGCGAGACGATCACGGTGGAATGGACGGCGACGAACCGCGGCACGCGCGAGACGCGGGTGAGCGGCTGGTTTGACGGGATTTATCTGTCGCGCGATCCGTCGCTGGACCCCTCGGATTACCCGCTGGTGGATCGGGGCACGCGCACGGAGACTGGGTTGCGTGCGCGGCAGACGGTGATTCTGGATGCCGACGGCCTGGCGGCGTATTTGCAGCCGGGCGAGTCGTACACGAATTCGGCGACGTTCCGATTGCCGGCATCGATCAGCGGCGACTTCTACATCATCGTCAAGACGGATACCTCGACCTTCAAGGACCCGCACCGGTCCGAGCCCAGCAGCATCCGGGACGGTCTGGATGTGGTGGCCGGCTCGGGTCCCGGCGCCGTGGCGGAATTCCAGGACGAAGGCAATAACGTTTCCTATATCGGCTTGCCGATCACGCTGGCGACCCCGCCGGATCTGCAAGTGGAGTCGGTGCTGATTCCGGACACCGTACTGGCGGGCCAGAGCTTCGATGTGTCTTACACGGTCATCAACGCCGGTGGTGCGACGCCTGGCGACCAGCGCCAGTGGAACGATCTGGTGTTCTTGTCCAAGGACCGCTTCCTGGACACCAGCAAGGATCGCTATTTGGGCTATGTGGGCCATAACAGCGGCCTGGCCGAGGGCGGGTCGTACACCAAGCAGCTCACGGTGACGGCGCCCCGGGATCTGGACGGGGCATACTACGTTTTTGTGATTACCGACCCGGCCTACACATTTGGGACGGGGGAATTCGGCAAGGTTCGGGAGTTTGGTTTTGACACCAATAACTCCACCACGGCCGATCAGCCGATTCTGATCGAGACGCCGCCACCGGCGGACCTGAAGGTCAGCGGCGTGGTGCTGCCCGGCAGCGGAACGGTGGGTGAGACGATCACGATCGATTTCACCGTCGTAAACGACTCGATCAATACGGCTTACGGCCGCTGGGTCGATGCGCTGTATCTGTCCGCGGATAACGAATGGGATCTGGGGGATATCCTGCTCGGCAAGGTCGAGCATGTGGGCAACCTGGCCGGCGGGCAATCCTACGCGGGCACATTGGAAGCGACCCTGCCACCCCTCAAAGACGGGACGTGGCGGATTATCGTACGCCCGGACCTGTTTAACGAGGTGTATGAAGGCACCATCGTATACGGGGAAGACGGGCTGCAAATTCCGCCCGGAGAGGCGAACAATCGCCAGGCGTCAGGCTCGCCGCTGGAAGTGGTGGTGCCGGAATTGCAGCTGGACAATCCGCTGCAAACGACGCTGCTTACCGGTCAGACGCGGCTGTACAAGGTCACGGTTCCGGATGGCCGGACGCTGCGGGTCACGCTGGATGCGGCCGCTGATGCGGCGTCCAACGAGGTATACCTGCGTTATGGCGATGTGCCCAGCGGTTTTGCTTACGATGCGGCGTACAGCAATCCGGTAGCGCCGGACCAGGCGGTGCTGATACCGACGACGCAGGCGGGTGTGTACTACGTGCTGGTGCGCGGGGCGCAGGCGGGCACCAATCCGCAGGTCACGCTGCGGGCGGAACTGCTGCCCTTGTCGATTACAAAAGTGACGCCCGACCAGGGCGGTGTGGGCACGGATGAGCATCGCTGGGTGACATTGGACATCCGCGGTGCGAGCTTTGGCGCCGGGGCGCTGGTGAAGATTTCCCGGCCGGGCATTTACGAGCTGGAGCCCGAGCGCTGGCAGGTGCTGGACGCCACCCATATTCGCGCCGTGTTCGATCTGCGTGAGGCACCCTTCGGGCTGTATGACGTGACCGTCATCAACCCGGACGGCCAGAGCATCACCGAGCCTTACCGCTTCCTGGTCGAGCGTCTGATCGAGCCGGACGTGGCAATCGGCATCGGCGGGCCGCGCTCGCTGGATCCGGGTCAGGCGGGTACTTACAGCGTGGCCTTGCAGAGTCTGACCAACGTCAACACGCCGTATGTGCGTTTTGGCGTGGGCGTGCCGGAGCTGGACTACAGCCAGTACGTGCTCGAAGGCCTGGAGCTGCCCTATGTGACGTTTGGCAGCAACATCGGCGGTCGGCCGGATGGGGCGGCAGGCCCGGATAGCGTCAACACCCAGCAGTATGGCGCGACGCCGCTGACGATTCCGCGCGAGGACATTCCGTGGGCGAGTCTGGACGGGGCGCTGAATACCAGTGGCTTCAACCTGACGCCGGGTTATGCCTTTGATGTGGCGGCGGGCGGCTTTGTGGGCTCGACCTTCAAGGTGCAGACCTTCCCGGGTCTGGCCGAATGGCTGGCGTATGACTTTGAGGGTCTGCGCGACAAGCTGTATCAGGTGCGGCCGGACTGGGCCGAGCAGGGTCTGCTCGACGGCGGTGTGCAGGATCTGAACAAGATCCAGGCGGGTCTGGCGGCCAAATTCCTGTCGAAGGAGCCGGATGAACACATCACGACGCTGGAAGCGATGGCGATGCCGTTCCGCTTCAATGTGCTGGGTTATGCCACGCCGCTGACGCGGGCGGAATTCGTGGCCGACCAGAGCAATCACGCCAGGAAGCTGCGGGCGGCGATTCTGGCGGACGACGAGGCGCCGGTGGGCCTGTCGGTGCTCGCGGCCGATGAGGATCAATGGGTGCAGGGCTGGCTGGCGGCGCTGGAAGCCGCGGGTCTGCTGCTGCCGGACGATCAGGCGCCGCCGATTCGCGAGGCGGCCGAGGTCGTGAGCCTGAACGCAACCCTGGCGACCGGGATTCTGCTCGGCCGCGGCGGCGACAACTATCAGACCCAGGCCGATCTGCTGGGCTTTTTCGCCAAGGTGCAGGCCTGGTATGGCGATACGGCCACCTATAACGGCGATCCGGATGCGCTGGATGCGCCGATCGAGTACACCGAGATTCGCACCGATGATTTCGGCAATTTTGTCGAGATTCCGGTGCCGGCCTTGGCCGATCCCGCGGATTATGCGATCGACGCGGCGGCGGCAACACATTTCATCAACTTCAATGTCTTCGCGGGCAGCATTGCCGAGCTGGAATACCTGCGTTACCAGGGCTTGCTGGACGAGGACTTCAAGCCGATCGGGCCGCAGGCGCTGAATCTGGCGCAGTACCTGCAGCAGATTGCCGACCGGGAAGCGGCGGCCCAGGCCGTGGCCAGTATCCGCGGCCCGCAGACGCTGGCTACGGCCAACGGCGACAGCTATTTGCCGGCGGAAACGCCATTGCCGTTTGCCATCAACTTCAACAATCCCACCAGCGAATCGGTGAACCAGATCCGGATCGTGACCCAGCTGGATTCCGATCTGGACTCGCGCTCGTTGCGTCTGGGCGATCTGAAGATCGGCGACATCAACGTGCACATCCCGGCGGGTCGCGGGAACTTCCAGGGCGACTTCGACTTCACCGCCAACAAGGGCTTCATCTTGCGGGTCAGTGCCGGCGTTGATGCCAACCAGGGGATCGCGACCTGGCTGATCCAGGCGATCGATCCGGACACCGGCGAGGTGCTGCGCGATACGACGCGTGGTTTGCTGATGCCGGTGGCCGACGGCACGAGCGCGGATCCGCTGGCGGGCGGCTTTGTGGAATACACGATTGCCACCGGCTTCGATCCGGTGTCCGGCGCGGATGTGACGGCCCAGGCGCGGGTGTTCTTTGACGAAACGCCGCCGGTGGATACGAATCTGGTGAGCTATACGCTGGACGCGCAGGCGCCGGAGACGACGGTAGTCGCCACCTCGCTGGGCGACAATGCCGATGGCGATCCGGTGTACCAGGTGGAATGGACGGCCGCCGATGCGCTGAGCGGCATTCGCCACGTCACGGTCTACGTGGCCGAGGATGGCGGCGACTTCAAGATCTGGCAGCGCCAGGTTTCGGGCGACCAGACCCAGGCGGTGTTTACCGGCAAAGCCGGCAAGAGCTACGAATTCCTGGCCGTGGCCACGGACATCGCGGGCAACCGTGAGGCGGCGCTGATCGCCAACGCGGTGCTGCCGGATGACGGCAGCGAGCAGCAGGTGCTCGAAAGTCTGGGCACGACGACGCAGCTGGACCAGACACCGGAGCGACCGGCGGCCCAGGCCAACCGCAGCTACGTCGCCAACAGTTTGTTCGACGAAGCCACGCAGGGCTTGCCGGGCAACGTGGCGCTGGCGCAGCCGGCCGATCTGGATACCGTGCTGGCGCCGTTTGCCTTGCGTGGTTTCGCCGAGGGCTTCCAGACCAGCGCCGGCAATGTCGGCGCCCTGGCCATGGTGCAGCTGGCCGATGGCCGGGTACTGGTCAGCGCGGGCACGCTGCGCAACGAGGTTTTCCGGTTCGCCGAGGATGGCGGGCGCTCGACCCAACCGCTGTTTACCCTGGATGCGCCGGTGCTGGATATGGCGCTGGATGCGCTGGGACAGCTGTGGGTGCTGACCGGAGACAAGCTGCTGCAGGTCGATGCGGACAGCGGCAGCATCGTGCAGAGCATCGAAGGTCCGCATGGTGAACCGCTGACCCATGCGCTGGCGATCGAGCCGGGCACGGGATTCATCTACGTCAGCTCCGGCGACGGTATCGAAATCTATGATCCGGCGGCCGAAGAGGGCGCCAATCCGTGGCGGCACTTCAGCAACGACCGGGTCGGTGACCTGGCCTTTGGTCCGGATGGGCGTCTGTGGGGCGTGGCCTGGACCGGTCAGGAGGTGACTGATTCGGATCCGGGGGCGACGACCGACATCGTCAGCTTCCCGATGAGCGGGCGCACGGTGGGCCGGGCCGAGCTGGAATACCGGCTGGCCGGGGTGATCGACAGCATCGCCTTCGGGCAGGCGGGAACCGATCTGGAAGGCTTGCTGTTTGCCTCGAACCATCCGCGGCAGCAGCCGACGGGAACGGCTGATCCGGCCGAGTCGCGGGTGTGGATGATCGCCATGCAGTCGCGCGACATCCTGCAGCTGGCGACCGGCGGCACGCGCGGTGAAACGATACTGACGACGAGCGATGGCCGCATCCTGGTGGCGCAGACCGGTCGTGTGGACGAGATCGCCCCGGCGCGGGCGCCCACGGTGGTGGATGTCAGCGTGCCCAACGGCGCCTTGATTCCCCTGCCGCTCAACACCATTACCGTCAGCTTCGATCTGGCCATGTGGACCGGACAGCCCGGCGCCAGCCTGGCCCAGCGCAGCGCCGATCAGGCCAGCGTGCTGAATCCGGGCAACTTTACGCTGAGCTCGCTGGACGCGGGCACCAACATCATTTTGCAGCCGGAATCCGTCGTTTGGGACGCCGCGACCAAGACCGCGGTCTTGCGCATTGCCGATCTGCAGGCCGGCAGCTACCAGCTGAAGATCTCCGGGCTGCTGCGCAGCGACGCCCTGATTGCGCTGGGCAGCGACTACGTCAGCAGTTTCACGGCTCTGCTGGATATGAGCAGCCAGGTCCAGATTGAGTTCCGCAATACGCGAGCGGATCGGGCCACCGGTGCGGTCAGCTACGACGTGGATATCACCAACATCGGCACCGACGATTTGCGGGGTCCGTTGATGCTGCTGCTGGATCCGGGGCGGTATTTCGACGATGTGATCGTTGATGCGAGTGAGGGCGCGGCGGCGCAGGAGAATCTGTGGATTCTGAACCTGAGCGCGGCGCTCAACGATCTGGGTGGGGTGTTTGCGGTCGGGGAGACGATTTCCAGTCAGACGGTGACCGTAGTTTCGCCCGAGCAAATCGGAATACTGGCTGGTGGTTCGGAATTGGTAAAATTTGATTTAGTGCACGGCGTTTACGCACTGCCGCAGCCAAACGTCGCCCCGGATCTCTCAGTATTTGGCGAAGACGACGTAAATATATCTCAGCTTCCTGGGGCGGTTGTCGGTGAAGAATGGTCGGCCATTGTTCAAGGCCACGACCCTGACGGAACCCTGTTTTTTTGGGAGCTGGTAACGGCGCCTGAAGGGATGAGTCTAGTCGCTTCTGAGGACATATATTCAGTGGCGGCAGGGGGTTACTCATCGCATGCGACGCTGCAGTGGACC
This sequence comes from Oceanococcus sp., assembly GCA_041601225.1. Classification (GTDB taxonomy): domain Bacteria; phylum Pseudomonadota; class Gammaproteobacteria; order Nevskiales; family Oceanococcaceae; genus JBFIIN01. Next base: position 5,700 of record JBFIIN010000042.1, on the reverse strand, counting down.
CCAGCGACGGTCGATTTTGCAGAATCGGAAGTCGTTATCCGTTTGCGGGATAGCCGCGGTGGCGTTGTTACTAAAAGTTTTTATGTGGAAGTTGAAGGCGGAAACCATGCGCCGGTTATTAGCTCTGCCGGGGATTTTGTAATAGAAGAGGGAGTGGCGTTTGCGCTGCCAATATTGGCAATGGACGCTGATGGTGACTCAATTACGTCGACTATTAGGAATTTGCCACCAGGCGGGACATATGATGCTCGCTCCCGAATCCTTTACTGGACGCCTGATTACGATCAGGCGGGCGTATATGAAAATATAACGGTAGTCGCAACGGACGGTTCGGCTGTGGTCGAAAAGACTTTCAGCATTACTGTGCGGCAGAATTATGCTCGCCCAATATTTTACGTGCCCCCTGCGCAAAATCTTCAGGAAGGGAACGAGTTTGCGGTCGAATTTGAGGGTCATGTCCCGGGAGGGAGCAATCAGGCTGGGGGGGTGAATGTGAGACTGGAATACAGTGCTCCGTCACTCCCAGCTGGAGCTGATCTCAATAGCGAGACAGGGTTTTTCAGGTGGACCCCAAGCTTCGCTTCCGCAGGAAATTATCGAGTCCCCATTTATCTGACGGCTGTCTATATCTCGCCCACTGGTGAGGAGCTTAAGCGCAGCACTACCAAGAGTGATTTGGTCCTTCGGGTGCTTAACGCTAATGGGGCGCCGGAGTTCGATCCCGTTGAAACCTGGAATGTTTTGGAAGGCCAGTTTCTACGGATTAGCTTGTTCGCGTTCGATCCCGACAACCCGACCTTTGAACCAAAGCTGCGGTTTGGGTCCGGTGACACAGTATTGGGGCCAGAGACGACCGATCCAACTGTAAGTTACACGGTAACAGGCTTGCCCGAGGGCGCGAGCTTCGATCCGGATACGCTGGAGCTGATCTGGCAGCCGGGCTACGCCCAGGCCGGGACCTATGCGGTGACAGTGACGGCCACGGATACGGGTGACGGCACCGGCGTGCCGAAGTCCTCGACGATCACTTTGCCGATCATTGTCAGCAATGCCAATCGCGCGCCGGAGATCGGCGATGTGGCCAATGCGTTTGTCGACAAGGGCGCAACGCTGGACATTCCGGTCAGCGTCTCCGATGCCGACGGCAATTCCGTTGATATTCAGATCGAAGGCTTGCCCTCCTTCGCGAGCTACACGCAGACCAGCGCGACGGGCGGCGTGATTCAGTTCGCGCCGGGCGAAGGTCATCGCGGCGACTACGTCATCTCCGTGACCGCGACCGACGACGGCGACGGGGATAGCAACCAGGCCCTGTCGCAGACCAAGCGCTTTGTGGTGACGGTGCGCAGCTACAGCGAGGCGCCGGTGATCTCGGCGCCGCCGCAAATCGTGGGCGTGGTCGGCCAGGCGCTGTCCTTGCCGATCCTGGTGACGGACGCGGACCAGGATGAGCTGAGTTTCAGTACCGACGGTCTGCCGGCGGGCGCGACATTGACCCAACAGCTGCAGTACGGCCAGGCGATTCTGGCGTGGACGCCGACCGCCGACGATGTGGGTATTCACGACATTGAGGTCATCGTCACCGACAGTGGCCTCCCGCCGGCGGATGGCGGTTATGAATTGGATCCGGATGCCACGCCGAACACGGTTTCGCAGATCGTGCGGGTCGTGGTGCGGACCACGAACGAAGCCCCGACCGTTTTGGGCGTACAAGCCAGCGGCGGCGAAGCGGATACCTCGGCGGAAGTGATCCAGTTGACGGCGACCGAAGGCGTGCCGTTCAGCTTGCAGGTCTTCGGCCAGGATCCGGACGCGGACTTCATCAACTGGCTGGTGGACGGCTTGCCATCCGGCACCCGTCTGGCGACGGTGCCCGGCAGCAATGGGGCCAGCACGCTGACCCTGGACTGGACGCCGGACCAATTCGCGGCCCAGGGCGGCAATGTCGATGGTTTGCCTGGTGTGTTCCGTTTCACGGTGACGGCCGGCGATGGGGCGGCTGCGGTTGACCAGGCCTTCGAGTTGCGCGTGGCCAATACCAATCTGGCGCCGCGCATACTGCCCTTGCCGTATCAGCTGATCAGCGAGACCGAGACGCTGGGCTTCACCGTGCTGGGCACGGATGCCGATGGCGATGCCGTGCGCTTGTCACTGGTGTACGGCGAGGATATCCCGGCCGGGGTGCATTTCGACGAAACCTCCGGCTACTTTGAATGGACGCCGTCGCAGGATGCTGTTGATAATGCCGAAAGCTCAAGCAAGGCATTTACCTTCCTATTTTCGGCAACGGATGGAGAGGCCACTGTAGAGCGCGAGGTTCAAGTACGTGTTTTTGACGTCAATCGACAACCGAAGATTTTGGTGGGGAACCACGCCGCAATTGTGGGACAAGCATTTCGGCTGCCGGTTGGCGTTGGGGAAACTTTTGAGAGTGCGAGTATTGTCGTCGATGACCCTGATGGTGCCCAGCAAAGCCAGAGCCTAGATATTACCTTTGAGGGTTTGCCTGAGGGGGCGGAATTTGATTTCCACGCTCAAGAACTGAACTGGACCCCTGGGCCGGGCCAAGTCGGCGACTACATTGTCACCGTGCAAGCGGGAGATGGTTACAACACCGTCGGGCAGACGTTCACTCTGCGAGTCGTTCCCGATAACACTGCTAATGCACCAGAAATAACCATTTCGACCACGCCCAGCACCCCGGTGCTTGCCGGGCAGACTATTTTAGTCTCCGTGCGTGCGCAGAGTTTTAGCCCGATACAGGAAGTGTCCGTTCAGGCGCGTGGGAGCGGATTGAACCAGGAATCTTGGATTCCTTTGACGCTCGATAGTGCCGGCCGAGTTAAGCTCCAAGCGGTTCAGCCGGGTCTGATCGAAATCCAGGCCTCCGTTCTGGACGTTGATGGTTTTTGGGCTGTTCGAGAGGTAACTCTTGGTGTAAGGGACTCTGAGGACATCGAGGCTCCGAACTTAATTTGGGCGGGCGTTCTCCAGGAATTTGCAGCCGGAGGAGTCCCGGTGGCCGTTACCGAGCCAATAAGCCTTGATGCGTTTATCGCTGAATCCCAATTAATGGGCTATCAACTTCAGATTTCCCGAGCAGGTAGTGGGGCATGGAAACCTATTTCTGCTGCTGATTTCTTGGCGGAAAGAAAAGATTCGGTTGTATCTTTGGCAGAGCTCGATCCAGGGCTCATGGATAATGGTGTCTATGAGTTACGGCTGACCGCTTGGGATGTTGTAGGGCGGACGAGTGAGATCGCGGCAACATTAATTGTTGATACGCCAAACAAAACGTTTAGTTCAGAAGTTGATGTTGATGAGGTTTTCACGCTGGCTGGGCATGATTTTGCCCTGAACCGTTTTCTTCAAGCGGAGGTGGGCGATTCGTCGGAAGATTTTGGAAATTGGCGTTTGCCGCTGCTGAATTTTAGGCTGACCAGTGACCAACCGGAAATCAACCAATTTGGACAAGTTGTTCCATGGGCTGAAGGTGCTCGCGTATGGTTGCAGTTGCCTCTGGACCTAAGGGCCCCGGAATCTTCCCAGCAACATCTTAGCTTCACCCTATCCACCACGCCCGAACAGCTTGGGGGGACAGTGGGCGCGCCGACAGTCTTTCGGCCCCGGTTCTCGTCTGATAATGGCTGGACCCTTGCTGCCCATATCTCGGACGAAAGAACTCCGGAGTCACTCAAGCGAAAGGGAACGTATCTTTATGATGCAGATTCCGGGGTGGCTTGGCGTCCTGAGTATTTTGTCCTTACGGGGCCCGACGGCACGAAGTATCGATTGGAGTCGGGCGGCAAGTTGCAGGAAATCAGCTTCGCTGATGGTGCCCGTTGGTTGGTTTCTGATGCCGGTGTTTCTGCGATCGGCGCCAATGGGGAGCCGGAAAGGCGCATAGAATTTTTGCGAGACAGCTCTGGCCGGATTGTTTTCATATCAGCACAGGACTCCCCTGGAGCAGACAATTCAAGCTCGTCCGGTATCGCATACAAGTATGACTCGGGAGGTCGGCTTGTCCTTGCACGCAACATTTATCGGTCGGGGATGGGCACCTCGTATGCCTACGATGAAAACGGTTCTCTGCTGACTGACTCGGTTGCGGCTTATTTGGGAGCGGCTGTGAATTGGTTGGCGCCAACGCCGGAGAACGAATGGGCAGGCGTGCTCTCTGACGATGCCCTGACGCTGTCCTTTGCCGTTCGTGAAAGTGAGCTGGCATCGACGATTAAGGTTCCGGGCGCTCAAGGTGCGGTTATCGTTGCGGTTACGATTCAGGCCGCAATGGATTCGCATTTAGAAGCGGTCGGCGCCACTGTCCTCGGCTCAGTTGAGCGAGCGAATACAAAAACTTTTCTTCTGCGGACAACGTCTTCGGGCATCAAGCTACTTAGGGTGACGGGTGCGGGGGATGCTGTGGTCAGGCTGTCTTTGGCTGGCGATGTCAACCAAGATGGCGCGATTGATGGTCTTGATGCGCAGTTGTTCGAGGCTTCGTTTGAAACGGCGAATGCTAGCGCCGATTTTGACGGTGACGGCATGGTTGATTCCGCGGACCGTCAGATCTTGTATGCAAACTATGGCTGGCGTGCAAATTTGGCTCCAGTACTCCAGTCGGATGCAGAAACCAACTTAAAAACGCATGCCGATTTGGCGGTTAGTTCCCGGCTGTTTGACCTGGCTAGAGACCTTGAGGGGGATAGACTTTTCTGGCGAATACTGTCTTCCGAACAGGGTTCGGCTCGAATTGGCCCAGATGGACAGACCCTAACTTTCATTCCCGAGGCCGGGTATGTAGGTTCGGGGAGCGTGACCATCCAAGCAGATGATGGATTCGCTTCCGGCGCGCCCATTGCGCTAAGCGTAAATGTAAGCGGTGCGGAACTCGTCAGAATCCGGTTGCCCGTATTGGGATTCCTGCTAAATGGTCAAGTCGCCCTGCTGCAGGCAGTCGGAGATTTTGCGGACGAGTCGAATGTGACGCTAGATCCGAGCTATCTAACATTTTCCTCAACGGATGATTCTGTAGCCAGGGTCACCTCAGAAGGATTTGTGCGGGCAGTGTCTCCGGGAATCGCAGTAATAACCGCTGCAGCACGGGGATTAACATCGGCTTCGGCGGCCGCGATAGGGAACGATTATCGAGAGGGAGTATTGCGAGAGTTGGCCCTGGCGTCTGATTATGACGTCTATCCAGGTTCCGTAAGCCTAATAGCGGGAACTGGGCAGCGCCAGATCAAGATCAATGCCACGCTGGATGGCGACGAGTCGTCGGCCGATTCTGGAGCGACGTACATCGTTGAAAATCCCAATGTGGCGATTGTTTCTGCGGATGGTCTTATTACCGCCAAAAATCCCGGGATCACTACCGTTAGCGTAATCAGCTTCGGGCTTCAGAAAAACATTGAAGTTCGTGTGGTCGCCCCCCCCGAGGTTGGCGCGCAGCTGGTTGACTCAGAAACCGGAGGCGTCATCAACGGTGGTGACGGAGTGATGGTCCAAATAGGGCCTCAGGCGTTGGCTCAGGATACAGTGGTTTCCATTGATGCCGTTGATCCATTGACATTGTCGCTTCCTTTTCCAGATGCTCCGGAGTTCCGGTTTGCCGGCGCATTTAATCTGGATGTGGGGGAAGGGGAACTGGGTGTTCCTGCGCAACTGGCGTTGCAGGCGCCGGAAGGAGCACTTCCCGGT
>JBFIIN010000041.1:0-14315 GCA_041601225.1 Oceanococcus sp. | reverse complement strand
TGCGGTCTGCTGATCCAGCCAGATTCGGTAACTGTACCGGAAGGCATCTCGGGCGCGGATCTCTATGCCCTGGCACATCTTGCCGGCGATCCGCGCGAGACCGACCTCCTCCAGTTCATAGCGTTCCGCCAGCTTCTCGAAAGCCGCTCGCGGAAGATTGGGCAACAAGCCTTTCAAACCGGGTTGATTGACGACCACGGTCTTGTGGGCGGATGACACGCAGGTGATCTGATCGTCGCTGCGCCTGACTTCACGTGGATCACCGGACAAGGAAATCATGCGCTCCTGCTCGTGTCCGTCCGCAAAACGGTGGTAGACCCGCAAGGTCTCCAGCTGGTCGCCGCTACGGTAGACAGCCACACCCTCGTAGGTGGTGGTGCGCACGGCCTCGTTCATCCGGCGCAGCCACTCCAGGGCACTGGCCTCCGCCGCCAGCGGTAGCAAAAGGCCAGCCACCAGCAGGGCCAGACTTGGTCGCACTAGCGGTCGCCCTCCGGGCCAATTTCACCGCGTTGTGCCGCGACTCGCGCGTAGCCCAAGGGCCCGCCCATAGCGTAACCGCCGCCATAGCGCGCATGATTGATGAGCAAGGTGTTGAGCTGCCGCTGCACGGCTGGCGATTGCGCGGTTGGCCAGCTGCCGGCCTGCTGCCCAGGGGCGGCAATCACCAACTCGCGCCCTGCCCCCGCAGCGGCCGGCTCCGGTTCCTTGCCGGAACTGCTGGCCAGTCGCACATCAGCCACCACAGGCGCACGGGCAGTGGCTCGTTCGGGGGAAGCATAAGTACTCACGGTGGCTGCGGTACCCGATGGTGCCGGAGCCGCCGCGGTTAGCGCGGTACCTGCGTCGCCATCTGGCGGCGTCTGCGACACGAGCAGTACTGCGGCAAAAACGACCGAAGCCGCCAGCGCCCAACCAGCGGCTGGCACCTGGAACCGCTTGCCACCAAGTCGTGCAGCAGATCGCAGCGGCACGACCCGCGCGACCCGATCAGCCGGATGCAATGGCTGCTCACGCACCGCCGCAGCAACCGACTCACTCAAATCGAACCCGCTGCTCGGAGGCGACATCCCGCCAGCCAGCACGGATTGTGCCAGCGACATTCGAAGCAACAATTCGCGCTGCCCGGTCTGGGACAGCTGTTCGAGCAGGGCATCGACTTCGTCAGAGCCGAGCTCACCATCGAGAAACGCAGACAACCTGTCGTGTGCCATCAGTTAAATTTCTCTCCAGTCTCAATTCAGCAAGGGTTGCAGCTTTTCATCAATCGCCGCCCGGGCCCGAAAAATTCTCGAACGAACGGTCCCGACCGGACAATCCATCGCGCTGGCAATGTCTTCATAACTCAAACCATCGAACTCACGCAGCGCGATCGCAGTGCGAAGATCGGGCGGCAACTCTTCTATCGTACTCATTACAACTCGACGAATTTCCTCTGTCAGCGCATTGGCCTCGGGGGTATCCACATCGCTTAGATGCTCAGTGTGCCCATAGAGTTCAGCGTCAGCGACATCAATATCCTGATCCGTCGGTCGCCGTTTGCGGGCGACCAGGTGATTCTTCGCCGTATTGATCGCGATTCGGTACAGCCAAGTATAGAACGCACTTTGCCCCCGAAAGTTCGGCAGCGCCCGATATGCCTTGATGAAAGCCTCCTGAGCCACGTCCTGAGCATCGCCGTCATTGACGAAGCGGGCCACCAACTGCACGACACGTTGCTGGTATTTCAAGACCAACGCATCAAAGGCCTTGTTGTCGCCCTGCTGGGCGCGCGCGACCAATTCGACATCTACGTGCTGCTCACCCATCAGGGGGTCAATATCCTTTATCGTTGTAGGGCCGCGACGCGCGCTGCGCGCGCCCCCAAGAGCCCGTGGCGTCACCGCCTGCCGAGGGAAGCTTAACCCGCCTGCCAATTGAGCAGCCGTCCGAGGGTGGCTTCGAGTATTCTTGGACTTCTCGCCTGCGTGCAGTTTACCAAGCCTTGGACCACTCTCTCCATGAATAAGTCGCGCAGCGAAGTATTAATTATCGGTAGCGGCGCCGCCGGACTCACGGCCGCCCTGCATTTGGCAGAGGCTGGCATCGCCTGCCGGGTCCTGGCCAAAGGCACCCTGGACCACGGCAGTACGCTATACGCGCAGGGCGGAATCTCGGCCGTATTGAGCGCCAGCGACTCGGTCGCGGCGCATGTCGCGGACACTTTCACGGCCGGCGCCGGGCTCTGCGACCCGGACATCGTGAACTTCACCGTTGAACGGGGACCTGCCGCGATCCGCAGTCTCATCGACCGCGGGGTGCCATTCACCCGCTCGGCTGACGGCTCCGAGTTCCATCTGACCCGGGAGGGCGGGCACAGCCACAGGCGAGTCATCCATGCCGCGGATGCCACCGGGCGTGCGGTTGAAACCACCTTGCTTGAGCTGGCGCGCGCGCAGGACCTCATCACGCTGGAGCCGCACCAAATCGCTGTGGACCTGATCACCAGCGACCGTCTGGGCGCAGCTGAGCGGCGCTGCGTCGGGGCTTACGTGCTCGACATCCGAACGCAGCGTGTGCGCGCTCTGCCGGCCAGCGCCGTCATTCTGGCCTGCGGTGGCGCCAATCTGGCTTATCTGTACTCCAGCAATCCCGAGGGAGCCAGTGGCGACGGCATTGCCATGGCCTGGCGTGCCGGATGCCCGGTGGCGAATATGGAATTCATGCAGTTCCACCCCACCTGCCTGTTTCATCCGCAGGCGCGCTCATTCCTGATCTCTGAAGCGGTGCGCGGCGAAGGCGGCCAGCTCAAGCTTCCAGATGGAAGTCGCTTCATGGATCGTTTCGATGCACGTGCGGAGTTGGCGCCCCGGGATATCGTGGCGCGGGCAATTGACCACGAGATGAAACGTTTGGGTATTGACCACGTCTTCCTGGATATCAGCCACCGCGGCGAAGCCTTCGTACGCGAACACTTCCCGACGATCCATCAGCGCTGCCTGGCCCTGGGCTTAAATCTTGGCCGTGATCCTCTGCCCGTGGTGCCCGCAGCCCATTACACCTGTGGCGGCGTCGTGACTGACAAACGCGGGCGCACGGCGCTCAGCGGACTGTATGCCATCGGCGAAACCGCCTGTACCGGTTTGCATGGCGCCAACCGCATGGCCAGCAACTCACTGCTGGAGTGCCTGGTCTTTGGTCAGGCCGCCGCTCAGGATCTGGTGGAGATTCAGGCCGAACTGCCCGTTCCTGCGTCCCTTCCCGATTGGGATGAGAGCCGGGTCAGCAATTCTGACGAAGAGGTCGTCGTCAGCCATAACTGGCTGGAAATTCGCCGTTTCATGTGGGATTACGTGGGCATCGTGCGGACCGACCGCCGGCTGGAGCGAGCCTGGCATCGCATTCAATTGCTGCGCAGTGAAATCTCGGATTATTACGGCAATTTCCGACTCAACCGCAATCTCGTCGAGCTGCGCAATCTGGCCACGGTGGCCGAACTCATCATTCGCTGCGCCCGCGAGCGCCAGGAAAGCCGTGGCCTGCATTTCAATCAGGATCATCCCGAGTTGGCCGCCGTCGCGAAGCCGACCGTGCTGACGCGGACACCCTGAATTCCGACGCCGCCGCGCGCAGACGCCGAAACGAATCCGCGGCCACGGCATCGGCGAAGAACACCAGCGGCCTCCTGCGCCCTTCAGCGTCGCAAAAACTCAGTACGGCAAGGCGCGAAGTCAGCCACGGAGCCGCGACCAGCTGAAGCGCCACAGGCTCCCCGCTCGCCGTGACCGCGGCCCAATCCGGCGCCGTCCAGCTCAGACTGCGCAGGGCCGCAGGATGCTCGCGCGACACGTGCAAACGCCAACCCTGGCGCAAACTCCAGACCACCGCGAGAACGCCGCAAACCCTCACGAGCAAAGGCAGATAGTACAAAGCGAGGACCGCGGGCAGGTGCAAGAGCAACAGACACGCCGCAGCCCGGCGCGACGGCCCCAGGCTTAAATCAATGCGGCGCGCGGATCTTTGCAATGAGCGGCGCGAATTCCGGCTCAGCGACGACCCGCCCCATGCAGCGGTCGCAGAGGTCCGGATCTTCCATCTCCAGCAGACGTTCGAACTGCGCCTGCTCGCTCGGCTCGGCCTGCGGGTAGTCGCGGGCCAAGTAGCGCTCCAGCAACACATCGAGTTCTTTCATGCCGCGCCTGCACTTCCAACTGAGCCGGGCCACCTAGAACTGCCTTTCCACCAGCAATTTCTTGGTTTCTGCAATGGCTTTGGCCGGATTCAGGCCTTTGGGACAGGTGTTGGTGCAATTCATGATCGTGTGGCAGCGATAGAGCTTGAATGGGTCTTCCAGCATGTCCAGTCGCTCGCCGGTCGCTTCGTCGCGGGAATCCACCAACCAGCGATAGGCCTGCAGCAAGATGGCCGGTCCCAGATAGCGATCTCCATTCCACCAATAGCTGGGGCACGACGTCGAACAGCAGGCACACAATATGCATTCATAAAGGCCGTCCAGTTCAGCCCGGTCTTCCTTCGATTGCAGTCGCTCGCGCGAGGGCGCTGGCGAATCGGACTTGATCCACGGTTCAATCGAGGCATATTGCGCGTAGAAATGGGTCATGTCCGGCACCAGATCTTTGACCACCGGCATGTGCGGCAAGGGATAAATCCGCAGTTCGCCATCGAAGTCAGCAATGGCCCGGGTACAGGCCAGGGTATTCGTGCCGCCCTTCTTGTCGCCGATATTCATGGAGCAAGAACCACAGATTCCTTCCCGGCAGGAACGTCGAAAAGTCAGCGTGGGATCGACTTCGTTCTTGATCTTGATCAGCGCGTCCAAAACCATGGGACCGCAGCTGTCCAGATCGATATCGTAGGTATCCGTGCGTGGATTTTCACCGCTGTCCGGGTCATAGCGATATATCTTGAAGCGCCGCACATTGCGCGCACCGCTCGGCGCGGCGAAGTGTTTGCCCGATTTGATCGTGGAATTCTTGGGTAGCGTGAACTGAGCCATCGGTAGAAATCCTTGCTGTGCGCTTAGTAAACGCGTTTTTTGGGCGGCACGACCTCAACATCGTCGCTCATCGTGTACATATGAACGGGCCGATAGTCGAGCTTTATGTCCTTGGCGCCGCTGCGCCAGGCCAGGGTGTGTTTCATCCAGTTGTCGTCGTCGCGCTCGGAGAAATCTTCGCGCGCCTGTGCGCCCCGACTTTCCTTGCGATTCTCGGCGGACACGATGGTCGCCAAAGCCTGGCCCAGCAAATTGTCCAGTTCCAGGGTTTCGATCAGATCGGTGTTCCAGATCATGGAATGATCCGAAACCTTCACATCATCGAAAGAATCGATGACCACACCCAGCTTTTCGATGCCCTCGCCAAGCACCTCGCCGGTACGGAACACCGCGCAGTGCGCCTGCATGGTCTTCTGCATGTTCAGGCGAATCGCCGCGGTGCTGGTGGACCCATTGGCATGCCGCAAGCCATCCAGGCGCTCGAGAATTTTCTCTTCGGCGGCACTGGAAACCTCGCGCACCGCCGCGCCCGGCTTCACCGTATCAATGCAGTGCTGGGCCGCAGCCCGGCCGAACACCACCAAATCCAGTAAGGAATTTGACCCCAGACGATTGGCGCCATGCACAGACACACAGGCATTCTCGCCAATGGCCATCAAGCCCGGGACCACAGCATCGGGATTACCGTCGCGCAAGGTCATGACTTCACCCTGCACATTGGCCGGAGTCCCGCCCATGTTGTAATGCACCGTCGGGATAACCGGGATGGGCTGTTTGCTCACATCTACCCCGGCAAAGATCATGGCCGTCTCGGCGATACCCGGCAGCCGCTCGTCGATTACTTCAGGCCCCAGGTGCTCCAAATGCAGAAAGATGTGGTCACCTTCGGCACCGACGCCCCGCCCTTCACGAATTTCCATGGACATGGAACGCGACACCACGTCGCGCGAGGCCAGATCCTTGGCGTTCGGTGCGTAGCGTTCCATGAAGCGCTCGCCCTTGGAGTTCCGCAATATGCCACCTTCACCACGAACACCTTCGGTAATCAGGCAGCCCGCGCCGTAAATTCCGGTGGGGTGGAACTGGACAAATTCCATATCCTGAACCGGCAGCCCGGCACGCAACACCATGCCATTGCCGTCGCCCGTGCAAGTATGTGCCGAAGTGCAGGAGAAGAAGGCCCGCCCATAGCCGCCAGTTGCCAATACCGTTTTCTGGCCGCGGAAGCGATGCAACTGGCCAGTCGCCATATCCAGCGCCAGTACGCCCAGACACTCACCGTCGTCGCTCATCAACAGATCAATGGCGAAATATTCGACGAAGAACTCCGCCTTGTGTTTCAGAGCCTGCTGGTACAGCGCGTGCAACATGGCATGGCCGGTGCGGTCAGCCGCCGCGCAGGTGCGCTGGGCGGTGCCCTCGCCGTAGTGGGTGGTCATGCCGCCAAAGGGCCGTTGGTAAATCTTGCCGTCTTCGGTGCGGGAAAATGGCACACCATCGTGCTCCAGTTCGATGATGGCTGGAATCGCTTCCCGGCACATGTACTCGATAGCGTCTTGATCACCCAGCCAGTCCGAACCTTTGACGGTATCGTACATATGCCAGCGCCAATCATCCTCGCCCATATTGCCCAGCGCGGCTGAGACCCCGCCTTGCGCGGCCACGGTGTGGCTGCGGGTGGGAAAAACCTTGGTAATGCAGGCCGTGGACAAGCCGGCTTGAGCCAGACCACGAACCGCGCGCAGACCCGCGCCGCCGGCGCCCACCACGATCACGTCATACACATGATCGGTAATCGGATAACTTGAACTCATTCTTATTCTCTACTGACGCAGTGCGATGAGCAGCACCGCGAGGATGCTGGCCGCAGCCAAGGCCACATGGGCGAATTTCATCAGGATCAGACTACTCAGCTTGATGCCTTCACCGGCCACATAATCCTCAATGACAACCTGCAAACCCAGTTGCGAGTGGTAGAACATGGTGCCTAGAAACAGGATCAAACCCAGTGCAACCCAGGGGCTGCCTACCCAGGCCAGGACCTGCGCATATTCCGCCCCGGCCAGACACACGATGCCAGACACGAACCAAAGACTCAGCGGCACCAAAGCCAGCGCCGTCAGACGCTGAAACCAGAAATGACTGGTGCCACTCTTGGCTGAACCCAGGCCCTGGGCCTGCGATAAAGGACTACGCAAACTCATATCAGCACTCCTCAGGCCAGCAGCCAGGTCAACAGGGTCAGGGCAGCTGAACTCGCCATGACCACATAACCGCTCTTGTAGGTGGTCTCGATGTCCAGCCCGTAGCCGGCATCCCACAGCAAATGGCGAATGCCGTTGCACAGGTGGAAAAACAGGGCAAAGGTCCAGCCCAGCAGGGCCAGTTTGCCCAGCCAAGACCCGGCCAGCCCCTGCGCCTGCGCGAAAGAGTCCGCGCCGCTCGCCGCCGCCATCAACCACAAGGCCAGCAGCACCGTACCGACACTCAGAGCCACGCCGGTCGCGCGGTGAGTGATCGACAACAGTGATGTGAGCTGCGGACGATAAACCTGCAGATGCGGCGACAGTGGCCGCCCGCCCGTATCGATAGCCATGCGTGCTCCCGTCAGAAATTTCGCATCAAAAATCGATGCATCGGCCCTTGCGCTCCCAATCCCCAAACCGCGTCGGTTCGGGTCCCCTGGGTCCTCCGAACTCCTGCGGTTTTTTTGTTGTCTTGGCCGGCGCCGGCTTGGCGGGCTGCGATTTATTACTGGGAGCGCTCATAAGCCGGGCAAGGATAGCCACCGACCCGCCACGAGGCAATACAATGACCGTTCAATCGCCTGCGGAAACTCCCATTCCAACGCCCCTGTTCCAATTGCCGACCGACCTGCAAGTCTGGCGTGAACGCCAGCACGGCCTGGTTTACACGCTGCCCCTGGGCGCCCTCATCGTCGCCGGAGCCGATGCGCGCGACTTCCTGCATCGCCAGCTCACCATTGATCTGCGCAACAGCGCGCCCGGCCAATCGCGCCCCGCGGCATGGTGCACGCCCAGGGGCCGGGTCTGGACCGTGATGCAGCTCGTCGACCTGGGCGATCGTTTCTACCTGATTCTTCCTGGCGACCTGGTCGACGCCGCGGCCAGGCGGCTGCGCATGTTCGTGCTGCGCGATGCCGTGACGATCACAGTCGCCGCCGAGCCGGTGCACGGTCTGGTCGGCGACAATCTCGATGTGGGCAACCAGATCCGGGCCATCACGAGTCCTGGCCGCACGCTCGTCCTTTCGACCGAGGCATCGGCATTCGGCGAGTCGCGCGCGACGCACTCGCTGCCACTGGCGCACTGGCAACTGCTGGAACTCCTTGATGGCCAATTCTGGATCGGCGCCGCGACCCAGGATATGTGGCTGCCGCAGATGCTCAATCTCGATCTGCTGGGCGGACTGGACTTCAATAAGGGCTGCTATCCGGGTCAGGAGCCCATCGCGCGCGTGCATTATCGGGGACGGGTCAGCCGGCGGACGCTGCTGTTGCGTCTTGCCGCGGGCGTCATGGCCCGAGTCGGCACTGAAGTTCATACCGTGAATGGTGAACTGGCGGGCAGCATCGCCATGAGCGCGCAGGCGGACGACATTCTGCTCGCTGCGGCCGTAATCGCGGTCGATCTCGCGAGTCAGCCGCTGCGGGTCGCGGGCCAGAGCGCTCTGGAGGTGTTGCAGCCGCAGGTGGCTGTGTAGACCTCAGTCTTCGGGACGCATCTGCGGGAAAAGCAGGACCTCGCGGATCGAGGAGGCATCGGTAAAAATCATCGTCAAACGATCGATGCCTATGCCCTCACCGGCCGTGGGCGGCATGCCGACCTCCAGAGCGCGCACGAAATCGGCGTCATAGAACATGGCCTCGTCGTCACCCGCGTCCTTGGCGCAAACCTGCGCCCTGAATCGGGCCGCCTGATCCTCGGCGTCGTTAAGCTCGGAAAAACCGTTGGCGATCTCGCGGCCCCCTATAAACAGTTCAAAACGATCGGTGCGCCCGGGCTCATCGTCACTGGCTCGCGACAGCGGCGACACCTCGGCGGGATAGCCGGTCACGAAAGTGGGCTGAACCAAGTGGTGCTCAACGGTTTCCTCGAAAATCTCCACCAGCAGGCGATCCAGACTTGCGCCATCCACCCTGATCTTCAAGGTCTGCGCATAGGCCGCGAGCGAGGCCTGATCCGTCAGGCTGGTCGCGTTGATGCCGGGGTTGTACCGCAATACCGCATCGCGCATGTCCAGGCGCTCGAAGCGCTGACCGAATTCCAGATCGCTGCCCTGATAGGAGACGGTCGCGCTACCCGTGGCGCTGACGGCCAGCTCGCCGAGCAGGTCCTGGGTCAGGTCCATGAGGTCGTGATAATCCGCATAGGCCTGGTAGAACTCCAGCATCGTGAATTCGGGGTTGTGCCGGGTGGAGACCCCCTCATTGCGAAAATTGCGGTTGATCTCGAACACGCGTTCGAATCCGCCCACGACCAGGCGCTTGAGGTAGAGCTCCGGCGCGATCCGCAGATAAAAATCGCGGTCCAGCGCGTTGTAATGGGTCACGAAGGGTCGCGCTGTGGCGCCGCCCGGGATGGGCTGCAACATCGGGGTTTCCACCTCGAGAAAATCGCGATCCTCAAAAAACCGCCGCAATCCACTGATGATGCGGTTGCGCACCCGAAAGATTTCCCGCACTTCCGGATTCATGATGAGATCGACATAACGCTGCCGGTAGCGTGACTCGGTATCGCTCAAACCCGCCCACTTCTCGGGCAGGGGCCGCAGAGATTTGGTCAGCAACACTAGCCTGTCGACGCGAACCGACAATTCCCCCGCTTTGGTTCGGAACAGCTCACCTTCCGCACCAATGATGTCTCCGATATCCCAGGTTTTGAACGCGGCGTAGACGTCGGAGCCCAGCACATCGCGCTGCAAAAACAGCTGCATCCGACCGCTGCGATCCTGCACCTGGCAAAAACTCGCTTTGCCCATCACTCTCTTGAGCATCATGCGACCAGCGAGCTTCACACGATGCGGCGCCGACTCCAGCTGTTCATTGTCGGACCCGGCGTGCGCATCCTGTAGCTCCTGAGCCAGGGCATCGGGGCGAAAATCATTGGGAAAGCGAAAGCCGCCGGCACGCAAGGTGGCCAGCTTGTCGCGTCGTTGCGTTATCAGTTTGTTGTCGGAATCTTGTGTCATGGTGCCGTTCACAGCCCCTGTTTCAGGCTGGCTTCGAGAAATTGGTCAAGGTCGCCGTCCAGCACAGCCTGGGTATTACCCACCTCAACGCCGGTGCGCAGATCCTTGATGCGGGATTGATCAAGAACATAGGACCGAATCTGGCTGCCCCAGCCGATATCGGATTTGGTATCTTCCAGTGCCTGCTGTTCGCTGCTGCGCTTCTGCATTTCCAGCTCGTACAGCTTGGCCTTGAGCTGTTTCATCGCGGTCGCCTTGTTCTTATGCTGCGATCGGTCGTTCTGGCACTGAACTACAACCCCGCTCGGCTCATGGGTGATGCGAACCGCAGACTCCGTGCGATTGACATGCTGCCCCCCCGCCCCGCTGGCCCGATAGACATCAATCCGCAAGTCCGCCGGATTGATCTCTATATCGATGTTGTCGTCGATCTCGGCCGACACGAACACCGCTGCAAACGAGGTATGGCGCCTTGCGCCAGAGTCAAACGGGGACTTGCGCACCAGGCGGTGGACGCCGATCTCCGTACGCAACCAGCCAAAGGCATAGGCCCCTGCAAAGTAGATCGTGGCGCTCTTGATGCCGGCCACGTCACCAGCCGAGACTTCGATCAACTCCGGCCTGAAGCCCTTGGCCTCGCCCCAGCGCAGATACATGCGCAGCAGCATCTCCGCCCAGTCCTGGGCCTCTGTACCGCCGGACCCCGCCTGAATGTCGAGATAAGCATTGTTGATGTCCAGTTCGCCCGCGAACATGCGGCGAAACTCCAGCTGATCAACCAAGATCGTAACCGCATCCAGCTCAGCCGCGACTTCCTGCAGGACTTCCGCATCCTGCTCAGCGCGCGCCATATCCGCCAATTCGGCGCTTTCCGTCAGGCGCCGAAATCCTTCGACTATCGGTTCGATCAAGCTCTCGATACGCGCTTTTTCGCGACCCAGGGCCTGCGCGCGCTCCGGATCATTCCAGAGCTCGGGGTTCTCCATCTCCGCATCGACTTCGGTCAAACGGTCAGTGAGTGTTTCCCAGTCAAAGATAGCCCCGCAGCGCGGCTAACCGCGTCTGCAGGGCTGTAATGGCCTCCGAAATCTGGTTGATTTCCATGTTTTCCTCGCCGCCAGGCGGTTGCGTATCAAGACAAGTCGTTTTGCGCACGCCCAACCGCACGCTGGGGTCCGGCCAGCATCCGGACCTCGAAAAAAAACAGCGTGAAAGTTTGCGGCGACGCGGGTCACGGCTATAGTACGCGACAGCGGTCGTGAAGCGGAATGCGACGGGACATTCAAACCCGTCGTCGCAACGCGAGATGTGGGCTACGGCCCTTGGGGAGTCGGCGCATTCGCGCCGCAATCGATAGCAGCAGAAACAGGGAGCCAGGGTTCATGAGAAATGTCGCATTCCTCGCAGGGATTGCTGCATGCAGCGCAATAGTTTTGTCCACGGCGACGTGGGCGCAGGACAACTATGGCGACGATGTGGCCAGGCTCGACAAGCGTTTCTACATTGCCCCCATGGGCACCTATACGGTATTTGACGACAGCCGGAATCTGGAAGACCTGTTCAGCGGCGCTCTCACTCTCGGCAAAGTGCTGGGTCGCGGCATGAATCTCGAACTGACGGCCTACATTGACTCCGTCAGCGTTGATTCCGGGGACAACGCCGGCACCGAAGGCGAATTTACAGGCTACGCTGCAACTTTTCTGGCCTTTCCCAAGCGCGACTCCTGGCCATTCTATGCCGTCCTGAGCATCAACAAGAACTTCTATGAAGTGGATGGTTTTGAAAACCAGCACACGGATGCCGACGGCATGGATGCGGGCATCGGCTACTGGCTGGGCCTGGGCCGCTGGCCGCTGATCGGCCATGGCCCGGCACTGCGCATTGAGGCCCGCTATCGGCACAGTCGCCTGCCCAGTGGCGAAGCGCAGACCTACAGCGACCAGTTCGGCCTGAGCACCGCCCCCCGATCCTACTCGGACTATGTCGCGGTTATCGGTTTGAACATCCCGATTGGTCCGGATCCGAACCGGCCCGAACCGGAACCGAAGCAGGAAACGGCGCGGGAGCCCGTACGTATCGTGCAGACTTTTCGTGACAGCGACGCCGATGGCGTCATAGATGATGACGATGCCTGTCCAGGCACGCCGCGCCGGACCCCGGTCGACGAGCGCGGCTGCAGCCTGGATGCAGACGGTGATGGCGTCGCAAATGACCAGGACCGATGCCCGAATACGCCGGCAGGAGCGAAAGTCGATGCCAGCGGCTGCTCAACCGACGCCGACGGCGATGGCGTCGGCAATGACAAGGATCAATGCCCGAATACACCGGCAGGGACACAGGTGCTGGCCGATGGCTGTGCGCTGACCAATGACTGCCGCATACCGAGCGCCGGCATGAAGGTCGACGCGCAGGGCTGCGCCGTGACGGACACAGTCATATTGCAAGGCGTGAATTTTGAAACCGGCAGCAATCGACTTACCAGCAACGCCAAGGTGATACTGGACCGGGTCGCTGACGCCCTCCTCGCCACATCCCGGATCAGCGTCGAAATTATTGGCCACACGGATTCGGTGGGCGCCGAGCAGATGAATCTGGACCTGTCTGTTCGTCGCGCAAGCGCAGTCAAGATTTATCTGCAGTCTCGCGGCGTATCCAGTGAGCGCCTACTGACACGGGGGCTGGGCGAATCTCAGCCGGCAGCGTCCAATGCTAGCGCTGAAGGGCGCGAGCAAAATCGGCGAGTAGAACTTAAGGTCAAGGAACAATAAATGCGTATAAGCGACTCAGCGTCAAGGTAAAAAATGTCGCACGGGCGCTCGCAATCGTGAGTAGTTTTGGTAGACTTGTCCGCAATCCCGCTGAATTTGGCTCGCGGGAATGTGGGGTTTCCGTAATTGGGAGTTGAATAGAGATGGCAACAAAAGCATTGATCGGCTTGGCAGCTTCGGCGGTTCTGGCCTCTGGCACGGCCTTCGCCGGCTGCAAGGATGGTCACACCGGCTGTAAACATGACCATGCCAACAAGGTGCATGACGATCGCTGGACCGTGGGTGCATTCCACCACTACATCGACGCCGACAGCGATGAGCGCAATACCGACGACAGTTATGGCTGGCGACTGACCGTTGGCAAGCCCGTCGCTCACGGCATCAACCTGGAGCTGGGCTTGGGCATCGGCGAGTTTGATGTCACAGACTCCCGCGTGAATCCCGACAATCTTGAAGCGGAAGAGATTTCCCTGACCCTGGACGCCCTGTTCTTTCTTTGGCACCACAGCCGATTTCAGCCCTATGCTGAACTCGGTATCGGCATAGTCAACACCGAACTGGAACGGGCAAACGTGGAAGTTGATGATTCCACCGACTTCACGGTCGATGCCGGCATCGGCGCCCTGTACAAGATCACCAAGAGCTTGTCTCTGCGCGGTGATGTACGGCACCGTGTGCTGTTCTGGGATACTGACGTCATTGACGCCAACGGCAATGAGCAAAGCCTGGATCCTGACGAATGGGTAGCCAATTTCGGCTTGGTCTATGCGCTGGGCGAACCCCCGAAACAGCCCGTCAAAGCCGCGCCCCCGCCGGCGGACGACAGCGATGGTGATGGCACGCTGGATAGTGCCGATCGCTGCCCGGGCACCCCGGCCGGCATGCCGGTTGACGAGTATGGCTGCCCCACGGCCAATGACTCCGATGGCGATGGGGTTGTCGACGAACTCGACAAATGTCCGAACACGCCCGCCGGAACCAAGGTGGATATCAACGGGTGTCCGTTGCCGGAAACGGTCGTTATCTACTTTGCATTTGATTCCAGCGCCCTGACCGCCGAAGCCAAAGGCGCTCTGGATCGTGTCGCGACGAATCTGAACAACAAGAACTTCGTTATCGCCATTGCCAACGGTCATGCGGACAGCACGGGTACTGAAGAGTACAACGTGAAGTTGTCCGAGCGTCGCGCCGCAGCGGTTGCGAACTACCTGGTGTCCAAAGGCGTGGCAGAAAAGCAGATCCGCCAGCGCGCTTATGGCGAGACACGCCCGGCTTCCAGCAATGATACAGCTGAAGGCCGCGCCAAGAATCGCCGGGTCGAGATCAATCTGCTCCGTCAG
>JBFIIN010000040.1:0-14458 GCA_041601225.1 Oceanococcus sp. | reverse complement strand
TATCCACGTAGCTGAACAGCGTCGTCTGCCCCGATTCTATTCCCCGCATGGTGTTTCTGAACTCCCCGCGCCCGTTGCGCTATTGTCCCATGCTCAGAGCCGCGCTACACATCGCTTTGTGGGTTTTTCACCACCCTGCTAGACGCGGTATGCCTTGGGTATCTACTTCCAGACGCCATATGCCTCGTCATCCCCTACTCCCCGTTGATTCGGTCAGCCAAACCCATGGCCAAGGCGATACCACGCTCAACTTGCCATAGTTTCCGCTGTGGGCACCAGCGAGCATCGACTTTTCTGAGTTCCTGGCGAAGTGCGGTTTCTCCATAGGCGACTTTGACCCATACGCAGCGTCTGTTCTCTTTGCTCTGTATATCGATGGTGGGCTGCCAGGCTATTTGCGCTTCAATGAGCTCTACGGTTTTGTAGCGCAGACCACGCTCTTCGTCGTAGATGTAACGCACGGCACGCAGGCGCTCGCCGTACTTTCGCAGCAGGGCCTTTCAGCGAATAACGCCCTGGACCATCAAATCCGGACATCAGGTGGATGGATTGCCGGCGCGGCAGCCTGATCCGGGGATCTCAGGCGGTCCCGCACCCGCGGCGCCTGAGCTTGGGCATTCTTCTTGGGAGCGATACCGGGATCCCGAATCCATGTTCCACGATCGACAATTTCGTGGGTATGCTCGGTGAACCAACTGCACTTTTCGCGCCCAGGCAGACTCCGTATCAAAAACTGGGCATGATCATGCTTGTCGATTAACTGGCATTGTGGAATGAGCCATTCCCGATCAAACAATCACCCATGCTGCGGCATTAACCAAGCGGAGTAATCTGTGCTAATCACCAATATTGAATCCATTCCCGACCAGCGCGTGGTCAAGCATCTGGGGCTGGTGCAAGGCAGCACGGTCCGCGCCAAACATGCCGGGCGCGACATTATGGCCGGGCTCAAGAACATTGTCGGTGGTGAACTCACCGGCTATACCGAACTGCTGCAGGAATCGCGCGAGAATGCGACCGATCGCATGGTGGCACAGGCCCAGGCGCTGGGCGCCAACGCGGTGATCAATGTGCGCTTCTCAACGTCTGCGATCACCGCCGGTGCATCGGAGATTCTCGCGTATGGCACGGCGGTGGTGGTTGAGTAAGTCATGGGTAATTTCCTTGCACAAAATTTCGGCCTGCTGGTTTTTTTATTTCTTGCGTTCACCGGGTATGTATTCGGACGGGCGGCGGAGGGGCGCCACTACATTTCGATCAGAAAGCGCGAGCAGGAATTGCGCCATTTGCTGATATTGACCGAAAAGCAGGTCCCGCCGGAACTTGAGGGATATGCCGGCACCCTGGTTGCGGGCAGCGTGGTGATTTCGGTCGACTATTTCAAGACTGTGATTTCCGGTCTGCGCGCCATTGTGGGGGGGCGCATGAGCGCCTATGAATCGCTGCTTGATCGCGCCCGGCGCGAAGCCCTATTACGGATGCAAACCGCCGCAGCCGAGCTGGGCGCACAAGCAATTCTGAACCTGAAATTTGAAACCAGCCGCATTTCCGGCAATGCCGGGCGCGGTATTGGCTCGGTTGAAGTGCTGGCCTATGGCACGGCGATGATTCCAGGGCGCCACGCTCCAAGGCCCGACCGCACGCATGCTGCCTGAAGAGAACCCGCGGCCACCTGAGCACATCAACAACCCGCCGGGCAATCCGCTGCTTGAGTTCTGCCAGCTTCTGGCGGGCATCAGCGTGATGCTAGTTGCATTTGTTGCGGTTACGGCGCTGGCAGCCAGCTATCTGGCGCCGTACATTCCTTACCGCTGGGAGCCGACTGCCTTTCACGATTTGGAAACACCGGAAGAATTTCAATCCGCGCAAACCGAGTTGCAAGCCCTGGTGGATGAATTGGCTGTCGCGATGTCTGTGCCGGCAAAGATGCATGTGCAGGTTCATCTCATTGACGGCGAACCCAATGCTTTTGCCAGTCTGGGCGGGCAGATTCTGGTGACGGCTGCTGCGCTGCAGGGCCTGACATCCGAAAATGGTCTGGCGATGGTGCTGGCACATGAAATTGCCCATCTCAAGCGCCGCCACCCGATCGCCGGGGTCGGGCGCGGCGTGGTCATTTCGGTCGTGCTCAATGCCGTGTTCGGCGCCAGCGCTTCTGGCAGCGCAGCGGCGCTGATCGGTCAAACCGGCGGCAGGCTGACCGAATTCAGTTTCAGTCGCAGCATGGAGCGCCGCGCGGATCGCGACGCGCTTGCAGCGGTGGTGGCGCGCTACGGCCACAGCCGCGGTGCCTATGAGTTTTTTCAAAACATGCTTGGGAAACGCGCTGAAGCTTCATGGCAGCTGATGTTCAGTACCCACCCGATGACCGAACAGCGCATCGCCGCAATCCGCGCGCAAGAGGAACTCAATCGCGGTCGCGATCTGGTGCCCTTGTCGGCTGCGATCAGTGCGCTGGTGAACAGCGACTCCGGACATGGCCCCGTGTTGGAATAAAGGCCGGCCGCCGAGTCATGCCCGGCCGGTCAATTGTCTTGCCCCGGGTTTTCCAGGGCGCTGAGCCAGCTGCTCAATTCGGGTAGCTCGGGAATGATCTTGTCCGCGTAGTTCACGCGGTCTGTGGACATGTGCCTGCGCGGTCCGCCTATCCTTCCGGCGCGGGCTCGAGCTCGACCAGCAACTGCCGATTGGCGACCTGATCTCCGGCGCTGATGTTGACGGCTTTCACGACGCCAGCCACCGGCGTGCCCAGCTGGAATTCCATTTTCATGGCTTCCAGCACCACCAGGGTCTGACCTTTGGCGACGCTGTCGCCCGGCGCCACATGCACGGCGATGATCTTGCCGTCGCTGGTGGCGGTAATGCGGCCATCGCTGCCGGGTTCGGCCCCCTTGGCCGCTTCCAGCGTCACGTCCTTGTAGCACCAGCTGCGGCCACCGTAACTGACCCACAGGTCCTCGCGAAACCGGGTGTAGCGGGCCACCTGGCGGATGCCATTGTGATAGAAGGCGCGCTCGAAACCATCGCAGCCTTCGACGCTGAATTCGTGGGTTTCATCGCCGATCTGCAGGGTGCACTGGCGCTGGCCGTGATGGGTGAGCCGCACATCGTAATCGGTCTCCTGCCAGCGCAGGCGCAGCTGCTCGGGCGTGATATTGGCGGATTTCCAGCCACTGGATTCAAAACTGAAATCGGCCTGGGTGTAGAGCTTCCAGGCATCGTCCCAGTACAGGACCAGTGCGGCGGTCGCGACCTGCAGAAGACTGGGCGCGGCGCTGGCCAGTTGCTCCTGCGAAAAATGCGCGGGCATGTAGCCGGTGTGGAATTCCCCGGCGGCGAAATCGGCTTCGCTGATGATGTCGAGCAGGAAGTCAGCGTTGCTGATGACGCCGTGCAGCACCAGATCGTTGAGGGCGCGCCGCAGGCGCAGCCGCGCGGATTCGCGGTCGTGGCCATGGGCGATCACCTTGGCCAGCATGGAATCGTAATAGGGGCTGACGTCCTTGCCCTCGAGCAGGCCGTGATCGACCCGCACGCCCTCGCCCTGCGGTGGCCGCCAGCGCAGCACCGGCCCGGTCTGGGGCATGTAGTTCTGGCTGGGGTCTTCGGCGCACAGGCGCACTTCGATGGCGTGGCCGGTCTGGGCGATCTGCTCCTGGCTCAGCGGCAGGGGCTCGCCATCGGCGACCCGGAACTGCCAGGCCACCAGATCCACGCCGGTCACCATTTCGGTGACCGGATGTTCAACCTGCAGCCGGGTGTTCATTTCCAGGAAGTAAAACTCGCCATTGTCCGCGAGCAGGAATTCCACGGTGCCGGCGCCCACGTAGTGGATGGCCGCGGCGGCCTTGACGGCCGCGGCGCCCATCCGCCCACGCAACTCCGGATCCACCGCGGGCGACGGGCTTTCTTCCACCACTTTCTGATGCCGGCGCTGAATGGAGCAGTCGCGTTCGCCCAGGTGCACCACATTGCCGTGCCGGTCGCCAAAGACCTGGATTTCCACGTGTCGGGCGCCGATCACGGCTTTTTCCAGTATCAGCTCGCCACTGCCGAAGGCATTTTCGGCCTCCGAACGGGCGGATTTGATGGAATCCACCAGTTGTTCGGCGGACTCACACAGGCGCATGCCGCGTCCACCGCCCCCGGCGGCGGCCTTGATCATCAGCGGAAAGCCGACTTCCCGGCCCTTGGCCGCCAGGGTCTCGACATCCTGCTCCGCGCCCTCATAACCCGGCACGCAGGGCACACCGGCTTCCAGCATGCGGATTTTCGAGGCCCGCTTGTTGCCCATGAGTTCCACGGCGTCGGGATCGGGGCCGACGAAGATCAGCCCGTTGTCGGCGCAGGCCTGGGCGAACTCCGCGTTCTCGGCCAGAAAGCCATAACCCGGATGGATGGCCCCCGCCCCCACCGATTTGGCGGCTTCGATGATCTTGTCGATCACCAGATAGGATTCGCCGACCGGCGCCGCGCCTATAGGCACGCCTTCGTCGGCTTCGCGCACATGCAAAGCTCCGCGGTCGGCCGCGCTGTAGACCGCGACGGTTTTCAGGCCGAGTTTTTTCGCGCCGCGGATTATGCGCACCGCGATTTCACCGCGATTGGCGATCAGCACCTTGTCGATAGAACGCATGAATCAGTCCTTGGCGCGTGCGCAAGGGTGTCCGGCACGCAGAAATTGGGGTTGGAGGAAAATTGCGCTGGCCCCGGCGGGGCCTGGCAATGACAGATGATCGAAAACCATGGCTTATTCGGCCCAGTTCGGCCGGCGTTTCTGCACGAAGGCCATGGTGCCTTCCATGCCTTCGGGACCACGCACGGCCGCGGAAAACTGGGTGGCGGCCCAATCCAGCAAGGGCTCCAGCGGCTCCTGCCCGACTCTGAGCATCAGCTGTTTGGTCACGGCATTGGCCTGCGGGGCGCAGCGCCGCACCTGGCCAACAACTTCAGCCAGCTGCGCGTCGATCTGCTCTTGCGTTTCGCAGACAAAATGCACCATGCCCAGCCGCAGGGCTTCGTGACCGTCGAAGCGTCCGCCGCACACGCCCAGGCGCCGGGCCTGGGTCAGACCAACCCGGGCCACCACGAAGGGCGCGATCTGGGCCGGCGGCAGGCCCAGCCCGGTTTCCGGCAGACCGAATTTGGCATCGGCCTTGGCAATGGCCACATCGCTCACACAGGCCAGCCCGAAGCCGCCGCCCAGCACCGCGCCTTCCAGGATCGCAATCACCGCCTGCGGCGCGGCATTGACCTTGTTCAGCAGATGGCCGAATCCACGGTTATAGGCCGCCGCCGGATCGGGGTTGTCGGCGGTCGGCGCCTGACGCAGCGCGGCCATGTCCTTGATATCGCCACCGGCGCAGAAATTGCCATCGACGCCGCGCAGCACGATGGCGCGCACGCCGCGCTCTTCCGCGACCGCATCCAGCACGCTGGACAGCTCGGCCACCAGCCGCACCGACATGGCATTGCGCGCCTGGGGTCGGTTGAAACTGATGTGCAGGACGCCCTGCTCCAGCTTCAGCAGCAGGGTTTCACAATCAGGCAAAGTGCTCATATTCAATCCTTGCGCGCGCCGGGCGCCAGACCCAGGCGTTTGGCGATTATCGACATCATGACTTCGTCAGCCCCGCCGCCGATGGAATGCAGGCGCAGGTCGCGATAGAACTGGGCCGGCGAGCTTTCCCACATATAGCCCTGCCCGCCCCAGAATTGCAGGCAGGTGTCGGTGATCTGGCGGGCCAGACGCGCGGTCTTGAGCTTGGCCATCGAGGCGGTGAGGGTCACGTCCTTGCCGTCCACCAGGTCCCTGGTGGCCTGATAGGTCAAGGCCCGCGCGGCTTCCAGTTCGGTTTTGAGTTCGCAGATGGTGAAGTGCACGTACTGGTTGTCCAGCACGCTGCCCTTGAAAATCTTGCGCTGGCGCGTGTAATCGATGGTGTCACGTATGACCCGCTCCATGGCTTCCAGGATGCTGGCCGACAGGAACAAACGCTCTTCCTGAAACTGCTGCATCTGGTAGCTGAAGCCCTTGCCCTCCTGACCGATCAGGTGGCGGGCCGGCACTTTCACCTCGTCGAGGAAGATGATCGCGGTATCCGAGGAGCGCTGGCCCAGCTTGTCCAGCTTGGTCTGCCGATTGACGCCCGGCGCATCCAGCGGCACCACGATCAGCGATTTGTTGCCATGCTTGCCGGCGCCTTCCACCGCGCCGGTATTGCAGAGCATGCAGGCCCAGTCGCCCTGGGTGCCGTTGGTGATCCACATCTTCTGACCGTTGATCACGTAATCGCCGCCGCGCAGTTCAGCCGTGGTGGTGATGGCGGCCACATCCGAGCCTGCGCCGGGTTCGCTGACCGCGATCGCCGCGACCTGCTCGCCCGCGATGGCCGGGGCCAGAAATTCCTGCTGCAGTTCCGGCGAACCAAAGCGCGCCAGGGCCGGCGTGGCCATATCGGTTTGCACGCCGATGGCCATGGGGATGCCGCCGCAAGTGATGTGTCCTAGCGCCTCGGCAAAGGCGACCTGGAAGGAGTAATCCAGCCCCAGTCCGCCCACGGATTCGGGTTTGGTGATGCCCAGCAGGCCCAGCTCACCCAGGCCCTTGAAGACTTCGCGGGCCGGGAACAGGCCCGCGCGTTCCCATTCTTCAACATGCGGGTTGATGTGATCTTCCACATAGCGCCGGGTGGTGCGGCGAATCTCGTCGTGTTCGTGCGTCCAGTTCATAAGTTGCTCCGGCTACAGCCGCGCCACGCCAAAGGTATTGGGGAACACCTGGCGGCTGCGGGCTTCGCGGCAGACCGACAAACAGGTCGCCAGCACCCGCCGCGAATCGCGTGGGTCGATGATGCCGTCGTCCACCATGCGGCCGCTGACCTTGAAGGGATGGGATTGCTCGTCGAACATGTCGACGATCTTTTTCTGCAACTGATCCAGGAATTCCTGCGGGACCTTCTGGCCCTGGGCCGCCATCTTGGCCTCGGTCACGATGGCCAGCACCCGGCCGGCCTGCTCGCCGCCCATCACCGCCGTGCGGCTATTGGGCCAGGAGAAGATGAAGTTGGGATCAAAGCCGCGTCCGCACATGCCGTAGTTGCCGGCGCCGAAGGAGCCGCCCACCACCAGGGTCAACTGCGGCACGGTGGCATTGGCCACGGCCTGAATCATCTTCGAGCCGTGCTTGACCATGCCGTTCTGCTCGGCTTCCTTGCCCACCATATAGCCGGTGATGTTCTGCAGATAGATGATCGGCATATCCGCCTGACAGCAGAGCTGGATGAACTGGCCGGCCTTGTTGGCGCCCCGGGTGGTGATCGGACCGTTGTTGCCGATGATGCCCACCGGCCAGCCCTCGATGCTGGCCTGGCCGCAGATGGTCTGCTGGTCCAGCGCGGCCTTGAATTCGGCAAAGTCCGAATCATCCACGATGCGGGCGATGATCTCGCGGCAATCGTAGGGTTTGCGATAGTCCACCGGCACCACGCCGGCCAGCTCATCTATGGCGTAGCGCGGGGGCTTGTAGGCCCGGCGCTGCGGACCGGGCTGGTGGGTATTCCAGCCCAGCTTGCCCACCACTTCGCGGGCGATGCGGATGGCGTCGCCATCGCTTTCGGCCAGGTATTCGGCCGTGCCGGCCACCTCGCCATGCATGTCGGCGCCGCCCAGTTCCTCGTCGGTGGCGATTTCGCCGGTGGCGGCCTTGAGCAGTGGCGGCCCGGCCAGAAACACCTTGGCGTTGCCGCGCACCATGATGGTGTAGTCCGACAGGCCCGGCATATAAGCCCCGCCCGCGGTGGACGAACCATGCACGATGGTGATCTGCGGAATCCCGGCCGCCGACAGGCGGGCCTGATTGCGGAAGGTCTTGCCGCCCTCGATGAACATCTCGTGCTGATACGGCAGATTGGCGCCGCCGGATTCGATCATGGCGATTACCGGCAGCTTGTTGTCCAGAGCGATCTGCTGGCCGCGCAGGGTTTTCTGCACGCCCCAGGGCGACATGGTGCCGCCCTTGATCGCGCTATTGCTGGCGCTGACCATCACCCGCGTCCCGGCCACATAGCCGATGCCGGCGATGAAGTTGCCGCCGGCCAGGGAGCCGTCCTTGTCGTCGTGCTCCTTGTAGCCGCACAGGGTGGACAATTCCAGGAAGGGCGAGCCGCGATCCAGCATCAGGTTGACCCGCTCGCGCGGCATGAGCTGCTTGCGTTTTTCAAAGCGGCCGCGCTTTTTCTCTTCGCTGGCGCGCACGCTGTCTTCCACCGCCCGGAACTCGGCGATGCTGGCGAGCATGTCCTCACGATTCTGGGCAAAGACCGCGGAATGGGTATCGATTTTCGATTCGATGATCGGCATCAGCTGCTGTCCTGTTGATGCGCCCGATCAGGGGGCGCGGAGCACTATGAGATGGTGAATTTGGCGGCGTGTAGGGTAGCGGGTCAGTGCCGAGATTGCGGCATTAAAACCGCGACGGCCATTGCGCGCGCAGTGGAGCAATCTCCTCACCCTTGCTCATCCAGAATTTTTGGCCGCACGGCCCGGTGAAAACCCTGATAGGGCTTGGAATTCTTGTGATCCGGCAGGGGCAAAGTCCGCGTGTTCAAGGTCGAGCCGCCATCCACGCGCAGGCATACGCCGGTCACATAGGCCGCGGCCTCGGACAACAGAAAAGTCACCACACTGCTGACTTCGGCCTCTTCAGCCAGGCGCTTGAGGGGCACCGCCTGGCGCAATTTCGGGATCATGGCCTTGACCCCGGGATCGGTGTAACTGTCCAAGCCGCTGGAGGCGATCCAGCCCGGCGCCACGGCATTGACCCGCACCCCGGCGCAGGCCCACTCCACGGCGGCGGTTTCGGTGAAATTGACCATGCCGGCGCGGGCCGCACCCGAATGCCCCATGCCGGGCATGCCGCCGAACATGTCGGCCTCGATATTGACGATGGCACCGCCGCCATTGCGGCTCATGCTCTGCAAAAACACCTCGCGGGCCATCAGGAAACCACCGGTCAAATTGGTGCGTATGACCGTTTCCCAGCCTTTTTGATTGAGCATCACCAGCGGCGCGGGATAATGCCCGCCGGCGTTGTTCAGCAGGCCGCGCACCGGTCCGTGCGCGGCGATGATTTCGCCCACCACCCGCTTCACATCCTCTTCGACGCGTATGTCCAGCACCGCGGTCGAGGCCTGACCCCCATCCTCGACAATCTCGGCCTGCACGGCTTCCAGCTTGCTCGCGGTGCGCCCGACCAGCACCACATGGGCGCCCAGCGCGGCCAGTTCATGGGCGGCGCAGCGCCCGATGCCCGATCCGCCACCGGTCACGATGACCGTTTTTCCCGCAAAGAGTCCGGGGCGCAATGCCGATTGATAGCTCATGGATCAGTGCCTTGGCCGCGCAGTCGCCCGGCGCTTTACGTTTCGTTCACCCGGTCTGAATGATCTTTCCGACCATCCCACGGCCAATCCGTTATGCAGAGCCCTAAGCCCCACATTCACGAAGCCAAGCGCATGCAGGCCTTGCGTGAGCTTGATCTGCTGGATACCCCGCCCGAGCCGCGCTTCGACCGGATCGCGCGCCTGGCCGCCCAGATCATGGGCACCTCCATCGCCGCGGTCACTCTGGTGGACGGGCAGCGCCAATGGTTCAAGGCCATAACCGGGCTGGACGTGGCGCAAACGCCGCGCCGTGTGTCGTTTTGCGGGCACGTGATCAATCAAACGGATATTTTCGTGGTCAGCGATGCCAGACTCGATCCGCGCTTTGCCGACAATCCGCTGGTCACCGCAGACCCCCAGATCGGTTTCTATATCGGGGTTCCAGTGCACAGTCATTCGGGACTGCCGGTCGGAACGCTGTGCGCCATCGACCGCAAACCACGTGAGCCGAGCGCGGCGCAAATGGCGGCTCTGCGCGATTTGGCGGCGATTCTGGAAGACGAATTGCGTTTGCGCACCGCGGCAGGCAGCGACAGTCTCACTGGTCTGAACAATCGCCGGGCATTTCTGCCCCATGTCGAACGCGAGGTGGCGCGGGCGCGGCGCGGCGGTCCGCCCTTCGCCCTGATCGCCCTGGACATGGATGGGCTCAAACCGATCAATGACCGGCATGGTCACGCCGCCGGAGATGCCGCGCTGCGCCAGATTGCCCAGGTCCTGACGGAGCAGGCGCGCCGTCCGACCGACGTGCTGGCCCGGTTTGGCGGCGACGAATTTGCGATGCTGCTCGGCGGTTGCGATCCCACGTCGGCGCGCCGGCGCGCCGAGGCCGTACTGCGCGCCGTAAATCATCTCGCCAGTCCGTCGGGGGAGCCGCTGAGCGTCAGCCTCGGCGTGGCCTGCGCGGTCAATCCCCAGCGTGTCCCGAAGCTTGACCGCTTGCTGCGCCTGGCCGACCGCAAGCTGTACGAAGCCAAAAATGCGGCGCGCGGATCCTGCAGCCTGACCATCATCGGCGACCGGCGGGGCGGATTCGCCGACAGCGCCTATCGCGGCCAGCGGCGCCGGTGTTCCGACAGCCCGGCCGGCCAATTGCGCGACGCCGGCGCAGCCTGAACCCATCGGACTCACCCCGCCGATTGGCTGGCACCGGCCGCCGGCTTCTTCTTGCCCGGCAGTATGCCCATCAGTTTGCAGATAATGCCCAACATGATCTCGTCTGCCCCACCGCCGATCGATATCAGCCGCGAATCGCGGAATGAGCGGGCCACCAGGGACTCCCACATATAACCCATGCCGCCCCAATATTGCAGACAGGCATCGGACACTTCACGGGTCAGGCGGCCGGCCTTGAGTTTGGCCATGGAGCATTGCTTCACCGCATCCTTGCCGGCCACATAGTCCTCGCAGGACTGGTAGACCAGGGCCCGCAGGGCCTCCACCTCGGTTTGCAGCTCGGCCAGCCGGAAATGCACGACCTGGTTGTCGATCAGCGGCTGACCAAAGGTTTCGCGCTGACGGGTGTATTCGATGGTCTGATTGATGACCCCTTCCATGCCCTTGATGCTGCTGGCGGCCCCAAACAGCCGCTCTTCCTGAAACTGCATCATCTGATACATGAAGCCGGCGCCCTCCTGACCAATCAGGTAGCGCTGTGGCACCCGCACAGTGTCAAAGAACAATTGGGCGGTGTCCGAGGCCCACATGCCGAGCTTGTGCAGCTTCTTGGCCTTCTCGATGCCGGGGCTGTCCATGGGCACCACAATCAAGGACTTGTTGCTGTGGCGGGAGCCCTCTCCCGTGTTGGCCAGCAAACAGATCCAGTCGGCCTGCCAGCCGTTGGTGATCCACATCTTGCTGCCGTTGATGATGTAATCGCCGCCGTCCTTGGTGGCTGTGGTACGGATGTTGGCCACGTCCGAACCCGCGCCGGGTTCGGACACTCCGATTGAACAGACTCGCTCGCCAGCGATGGTTGGGGTCAAGAATTCTTCACGCAATTCATCGGAACCAAAGCGCGCCAGGGCCGGCGTGGCCATGTCGGTCACCACCCCCACCGCCATCGGCACCGCCCCGCAATGACAGGCTCCCAGCTCTTCGGCGTAGACCATGGAATAGGAGTAATCCAGACCCATGCCGCCGAATTTTTCCGGCTTGCTGATGCCCAGCAAACCCAGATCGGCCATTTTTCTCAGCACCTCCTTGGCCGGAAAAATCTGCGCCGCTTCCCATTCATCGACATGCGGGTTGATTTCTTCCTCGACAAAGCGGCGCACGGTACGGCGCAGCTCTTCATGTTCCGGGGTGAATTGCATATTGTCCTCGTTTGGCTAGGCCACGGGCGGCCGAAATGGACTGGACTTCGGCCCTGCGGGATCCGGCAGCACCTGCGGCGTCCTCATGCCGCGTCATCTTCAAACAGGGCGCGCGGCACCGGGATCGGGTGATCCAGCAGCATCTGCCCGAAACACTTGCCCTGCGGGTCCACCCGCAGACTGTTCACGCCACCGCCACCCAGGGCGTCAGTCAGCAGAAAATTCAAACTGTTGCTGGCGGGCAGGTCGAAGCGCCGGACCTTGCCCGCCAGCACGTGTGCGAACCACTGCGCGACCGCTTCCGGCGTCAGCGCCTGGCGAATGAATACCAGGTACTCGGGCTTGCGCGCCATGACGCCGATATTGGCGTGATTGCCCTTGTCGCCACTGCGGGCCCAGGCCAGTTGCACCAGGGGCACTTCTATGGGATCGGGCACTTCGACCCGTTCGTCGCTCACCGGCGTAAACATCACGGTCGCCTCGCCACCCGGTGCCGGCAACGGGACCGGCAGTTCCTCGCCGTCGATGAGCACCGACACCGCGACCTGATCCTTGGGTACCAGGCAGGAAAACAATCGCGGAATGGGCAGCACGTCGGCGCGGCCGCCAAAGAAGCCGGTAATCCCCGGCACCATGGCGGTTGCTGCCTGCGGCAGTTCGCGCACCAGCAATTTCAGCGCGTCCGGCACAGCATGCTTGGCCGCGATCTTGACCAGGACTTCGCGGGTGTCCTGCCGGCGCGCATGCGGCCCGTAAGTGTCTTCTGCGCCCAGTATTTCCACGCTGACTTCGCTGAAATCAGCCAGGCCGGCTGCGTCCAGCAGGCCCCGCACCTTATTCAGCACCGCCTCGCTCATGCGCTGAGCCTTGCGATAGGCATCGATGCCGCCGATCATCAGCATGGCCGTGGTGCGAAAGCCAGCCGGATAGATGGCTGATACCTTGTAGTTGTCGCTCGGCGGGCGACCCCGGGCGCCCCAGACGCGCACCTCGTTTTCGCCCAGCTGCTCCAGACGCACATTGGTGAAATCGCAAACCACGTCCGGGAGCAGATACGACTGCGGATCCCCAATTTCGTACAGCATCTGCTCACCGACCGTGGCCGGCGTGACCAGCCCACCGGTACCCGCCGGTTTGGATACGGTAAAAACCCCCGAGGCTTCACATTCCACGATCGGAAAGCCCATGTCCTCATAGCCGGGGACCGACTCCCAATCCGTGAAATTGCCGCCCGTGCACTGGGTCCCGCATTCGATGATATGGCCGGCGACGCTGCCAGCCGCCAGCCGGTCGTAATCATCACTGCGCCAGCCGAATTCATGCATCAGCGGCGCCAGGGTGACGGCGCTATCGACGATGCGGCCGGTGAGCACGATGTCGGCCCCGGCCTCCAGGGCACGCACAATCGGCAATGCGCCCAGATAAGCATTCATGGTCACGACCGTGGGCGGCAACGGTTGGTCACTGCCGATCTCGCTGACACCCAGTTCGCGCACGGCCTTCTGGCGCGGCATCAGATCATCGCCCTGCACCACCGCGATCTTGAACTCCACCCCCTCGGCTTCGGCGGCCTGCAGCAAGGCATCACGGCAAGCCTGCGGATTCAGCCCGCCGGCATTGCTGATCACCTTGATGCCCTGTTTCTTGATCTCCTTCAACAAGGGTTGCATCACCGGACTCACGAAATCCCTTGCATAACCGGCCTTGGGATCTTTCATCTTCTGCCGGGCCATGATTGACAGGGTGATTTCGGCCAGATAATCGGATACCAGATAGTCGATCTTGCCCTTGTGTACCAATTGCGAGGCCGCAGTTTGGGTATCGCCCCAGAAAGCGGCTGCGCAGCCGATGCGTACTTTTTTGGTCATGAATTTTGGTCAGTGGAAATCCGCGGGTGAGTGTAATGCCGTTTGGCCGAGCCTGCCCGTCGATGGGTAATTAAGATTACTTTTTCATAGTCCTGGGGAAACTCTATCAGAAGTTATCGGATGATAAGCAGACAATCCTGATTTCCGCGTTTGGGCGCCCGCGGCCTTTCACGCCAAGCCTTGTCGACCGAAGGCGAGGCTGCGCGGCCGGGTCGGCGCCGACTGACAACCGGTCGGTAACTCCGGTTACCCAGTGTTGCGTTTCGCTTTCAAGCTTGTAGACTGCGCCGAACCCGGTGGGGGAACACCGTGAAACAAAAACATTTCATCGATTCACATAAAGGCATAACCGCCCTGTTCGTGTTGGCCTGCATCGGCTACTACGATCAATGGCAGAACGCGACCGCCTGGATCTATCTGGCCTTGCATGGTGGCTACGGCCTGATGTGGGTTCTTAAGAGCCGCATCTTCGGCGACAGCAACTGGGAACAGAGCTGCACGCTGGGCTATGGAATGGTGATCTGGGCCAGTCTGAGTCTGTACTGGATTGGCGGCTGGATGATCTGTGCCTATGGCATCGATGTGCCGGTGTGGTACCTCGCCGCCTGCACCTTGATGTGGGGTCTGGGTGTGTTCTTCCACTTCGCCGCCGACATGCAGAAACACGCAACTCTGGCCGTGCGCCGCGGCCTGATTACGGACGGGCTGTTCGCCCGCTGCCGCAACACCAACTATTTCGGCGAACTCCTGATTTATCTGGGATTTGGCCTGCTGGCCATGCACTGGCTGCCGGTCGTCATCGTCGCCCTGTTCGTACTGGGCCTGTGGATGC
>JBFIIN010000039.1:0-14540 GCA_041601225.1 Oceanococcus sp. | reverse complement strand
GACGATCCTGCCGGCGGTGACTGGACGCGGATTTCCACGGGGCAGGAAAATTCTTTGATCGCGGGCGCTCAGTTGGCAGATGGCGAAATCGTGATGGTCGGCATCAATGGCGTGATATTCAAAACGACCAATGGCCTGAGCGGCGTGAACTCGGTCGCCAACCCCGCGGGGATTACGCTGGCCGCCGTGCAGCCCGTAAAGAATGGTCTCATCGTCGTCGGCGAAGCCGGCACACAACTTATCAATCAATAACCGCTAGCCGGGGGCACGCGCTTAACGGCGCACAGGGGACTGTTAATGAGCGCAACAGAAAGAATTCTCAAGGTTGTCGAACCGCTGGTTTACGGACAGCGTCTGATCGGACTGGCCGTGCTGCTGGTGCTGACCGTATTTTTCGGCTGGAAGGCATCGCAAACCACCCTGGATGCCGGATTCGAGAAATCGATTCCGCTGGAACATCCCTATATGAAGACGCTGAAGAAGTATCAGTCAGACTTCGGCGGTGGCAACACGATTTTGGTCGCGGCGATTCAGGAAGATGGGGATATTTACAATGGTGCGTTCCTCGATACCCTGAAGCAGGTGACGGACGAGGTCTTTTTCCTGCCGGGTGTTGACCGCTCGCGCGTCAGCTCGCTGTTTACGCCCGATGTGCGGTTTACCGAGGTTGTTGAGGGCGGCTTCGCGGGCGGCAATGTCATTCCGGCCGAGTATGCCCCCACCCAGGAAATGTTCGACCTAGTGCGCGGAAATGTGGGCAAGGCCGGCATCATCGGGCGCTACGTCACCGAGGATCAGCGCGGCGCGATGATTTTTGGGGAGTTGCTGGAAACGGATCCGGTGACCGGCGAGAAGCTTGATTACTTCGCGGTCGCCGATGATCTCGAAGAGATTCGCGCCAAGTTCGAAAAGAATGGCATCAAGATCCATATCGTCGGTTTTGCCAAGGTCATGGGCGATGTGCGCAACGCCTCCAAAGAGGTGGTGATGTTTTTCATCATCGCCCTGTTGCTGACGGCGGCGCTGCTGTGGATGTACACCGCGTCGTTCAAATTGTCGCTGGTCGTGCTGGTGTGTTCGGTTGTGGCCGTGATCTGGGAGTTTGGTCTGCTCACGCTGGCCGGGTTTGGTCTCGATCCATTCGCGATTCTCATCCCGTTTCTGGTGCTCTCGGTGTCAACCAGTCATGGCGTGCAGTATGTGAATGCCTGGGTGGGTGAGGTCGATCATGGCGAAGAGCCCTTCAACGCCTCGCTGAAGACCTTCCGCCGGCTGGCGATTCCCGGTACCACGGCCTTGATTACGGACGTGGCGGGTTTCGCGACGATTTATCTGATTCCCATCGACATCATTCGGGAAATGTCGATCAATGCGGCCTTCGGCATGTTGGCCATCATCGTGACCAACAAGGTTCTGGCCCCGATCTGGCTGACCTACATCAGTATCAAGGACATGGACGCATTCCGCGAGAAGCAGTTGCGGCGCGAAAATGCCCTGGACAGCATCTGGCGCTGGCTGTCGGGAATCACCAATCTGGTGCCATCGCTGATCACGCTGCTGATTTGTGCGCTCTTGCTCGGCTGGTCACTGTGGAAGTACGGCGATTTGCAGGTCGGTGATTCTCAGGAGGGTGTGCCCGAATTGCGTCCGGATTCACGCTATAACCAGGATTCACGCGCAATTGTGAACAATTTCACCATCGGCGTGGATATTCTCAAGGTCATCGCGGAGAGCAAGCCCGAATCGTGTATCAAGTACGAAGTGATGGAAGAAATTGATCGCTTCGCCTGGCGGATGGACAACACCGAAGGCGTGAACTCGACAATTTCATTGCCGCAAGTGGCCAAGATCGTCAATGGCCAGTTCAACGAGGGTACGCCCAAGTTCCAGGTGCTGCCGCGGAACCAGTTTGTGATGGTCCAGGCCATTACGCCGATTCCGACCTCGTCGGGACTGCTGAATCCGAATTGTTCGGCGATGGCGGTATTCATCTTTACCAACGATCATCGGGCCGAGACGATCAAGCGCATCGTTAATGAGGTCAAACGATACAACAGTGAGGAAGGCAAGCACGTCAACTTCGCCCTGGCAACAGGCAATGTCGGCGTCATGGCGGCCACCAACGAAGTCGTCAAGGCGCAGGAGCTTCAGGTGGTGGGTTACGTCTATCTGGTGATCCTGGTTTTCATGTGGCTCTCCTTCCGCACGGTCTGCGGGGTACTCTGTGTGGTCCTCCCGCTGTCCATGGTTTCGGCCATGGCCTATGCGGTGATGGCGGTTCTGGGCATCGGCCTCAAGGTGGCGACGCTGCCGGTGGTGGCCCTTGCGGTGGGTATCGGCGTCGACTACGGCATCTATATCTACAGCACGCTGGTGGACGGTCTCGGCGAGGGGCTGGACCTGAAGGAATCGTTCTTCCAGACCCTGCACAAGACGGGTAAGGCGGTGATCTTCACGGGCATCGCCCTGGGTGGGTCGGTTTCGACCTGGCTGCTGTCGGATCTTCAGTTTCAAGCCGATATGGGCATTCTGCTGGTGTTCATGTTTACCGCGAACATGTTCGGCGCGATTCTGGTGATGCCGGCCTTGGCACGATTCCTCGTGCAGCACAAAAAATTCGTCAAATCCTGACGGGATGTTGTTGCGAGCCGGGCAGCTAAGGTCTCAGCTGCCCGGCTTTTTGTATCCGGCAGAGGGAACGCCGATCAGGCGCTGCGTTTCAAGGACCAGGGCAGTCAGCCGACCGCCCCAGACGCAGCCGGTATCCAGACCCCATACCCGGTACTGCGGCCAGAAAACCCGGCCCAGCGTCGACCAGTGGCCGAACACGATGCGGTGGCTCAGCGAAGCGCGCCCGGGTATGGCGAACCAGGGGAGGAGACCATGCGCCTGGCTTCCCGGGGCTCCTTTTTCGCCCAGTTCCAGATCGCCATTCGTTGAACAGTAACGCAGCCGGGTAAAGCAATTGGTCGCGAAGCGCAGGCGATCCGATTCGTCGAGATCCGGAGACCAGCGCACGGGCCAGTCTCCGTACATCTGTCGAAAGAAGTTCACATGCTGCGGTCCGCGTAACACACTTTCAAGATTGCGGGCCTCATTTTGTGCCTGGGCAATGGTCCACTGCGGCGGCAGTCCGGCATGCACCATCACGGTGTCGCCTGTGCGGTGAAGGAGCGGCCGGTAGCGCAGCCAGTCCAGCAGTTCGGCTCCGTCCGGCGCATCAAATAGTGCCCGCTGACTGACATCGGGTTCCTGACCGCTTGCGGGCGCAAAGGCCAGGGCCAGGGTGCTGAGGTCGTGATTGCCCAGTACACAGCGGCAGGCGGCGCCAAGATTTCGGGCCAGTCTCAGCGTGCCAAGGGAATCGGGTCCGCGATTGACCAGATCACCCACCAACCAGATCTGCTGTGAGCCAGGATCGAAGTTCAGCGTATCCAGCAAGGCCTTGAATTCGGTCATACAGCCCTGCAGGTCACCGACAATGATCGTCTTTACGCCGCTTTCACTGCCGCTCATTGATCATGGCGTCCGGCCATCCCGAAGTTCATGACACAGGCTACGGTCTCGCGGTTGGCAATGCGAATGGATTCGGTAAGAATACGGGCAGGGTGCCCGCTAAGGAGTTTTGGAATGGAAATTTTGCAGGCCGCAAAACTGCGCCGGCAACAGGGCGCTACGGCCATCGAATACGCATTAATCGTTGGCATACTCGCGGTCATCCTGGTCGCCGCTTTTACCGCACTGGGTGGTGGCATCGACGATGCGTTCAAAACCATAGTTGATACGATCACGGGCGACGGTGGAGGCGGTAGCGGTGCGTGATTGTCATTAGGCGACACGCGGGTGCGACCGCGCTGGAGTTTGCGCTCGTATTCCCTCTGCTGTTCATTCTGTTCTACGGCGTTGTCGTTTACTCCTATCTTTTCGTCCTCCAGGAAAGCATAACTTATGCCGCGCAGGAATCGGCGGCCGCGGCAGTTTCGGTCAGTCCGACTGACGCGGGAGCCCAGTACGACGCACTCGTTATTCAACAGGTTCGGCGCCGCGCACTGGATGTTCTGGAATGGTTGCCCGAGGATCAGCGAGATCGCGTGATCGGCGGAGCGGGTGAACTGGTTGAGGTGCAATTCTCGACGGATGCGGGCGGCGGTAGCGTAGTGCGGGTGGAATTGCGATTTCGGGTGGCCGGACTGTTTCCGATATTCTCATTTCCCCTGCTCGGTCAGTTGCCTCCCATGCCGGACGAGTTGCGGGCAACGGGCACCGTGCTGGTTGGCGAGGTCTGAGCTCGACCGATGGGCGTCCGGGGCCGTACTCGGCAGCCGCAAGTGATACCATCGCTGGGGTCGGGACAAGGGATGGTCGACCTTCGGGGTGACCCAACAGGAAAATGAGCCGATGAGCAACAGTTGGCTGAAATATGTCGCTATCGCATCGGTGGTGCTTGCCGTTGTGCTGGGAGTGATTGCCTACCGCTGGACGACCGCCTTGACCGAGTCGGCCGCGGCTGACGAGGCCCGTCGTGAAAACGTGGTCGTGCCTGCGCCGACTACGCTTGCGGTTGTGGCCCTGCGGCCGCTGGGCGCAAATCGCACGATTGGGCCGGACGACGTCGCCCTCAAGCCGGTCGCCGTAGTGCCCGAGCGGTATTTCACCCAGGTCGGAAATGTTATTGGCAAAGTTCCGCTCATTGATATCGATCCGGGCGCACCGGTGACGCCGCGCTATTTCCGGCAAACGAACATTCTCGCGCGCATCATTCCGGCCGGCCATCAGGCCATGTCCTTGGAGGTTTCCGACGTCGTTGCGGTTGGCGGGTTTGTAAAGCCCGGTGATGAGGTTGATCTGTTGCTCTATGTTCGCAGTGGCGAGGTGCCGGCGCAGGCGCGGATCCTGCTGGCAGAGGTCCTCGTGCTGGCCTATGAAGACCGCGTTATCGAGCGACCCCAGGGCCTGACCGAAGAAGAAGGGCGGCCGGAGCGGCGAAGTCGGGTGCGGACGGCGGTCGTGGCTGTGCCTGAGGATTTGACGACCAAGGTCATGTTAGCCGCCAGTCTGGGCGATATTCGACTGGCGCTGCGGCGTCAAGTTGTGGATGAAGAAAGCGCCAACGCGGGACTGCCGGTGGCCGCTGTCGATCAGAGTGGCGGCGACGAGTTTAGCCGAGCCAAAGCCATTACGCTGGCGGAGTTGACGGCTCTGAAGGCAAAGAAGGCGCCCAAGGCGAAGCCGCCACCGGCCTATACGATTCAGGTCTTTCGTGGATCCCAGGTCAACAGGGTGACCGACTAATGGTGGGGGCAACCGTGCGAATATGGGGCGTTGCAGTTCTTGGACTGGTCTCGGCCTGGGCGTGGGCGGTACCGGATACCAACGTGGTCCTGGTCGAAGCCGGAGCGCACCGTTTGCTGCGTGAAAGTCTCAGCGTCATTCGGGTCGCGGTAGGTGATCCGACCGTGGCCGACGTCAATATCGTCAATCGACATGAACTGCTGGTAACCGGAAAACAACGTGGCGTTACCAGCCTCATTGTCTGGTATCAAAAACTGCAGCAGCCGCGTGAGTACCGCCTCGTTGTTCAGCCCATCCGCAATCCATTGGAGCAGGAAGCCAAGGATCCGGAATTGGGCCAGGCTCAGCTATCGGATGGTCGAATGACCGGCAGTCTGCCCAATCTGGCGGCTCACCGCCGCGCCCGGTTAAAGGCTGGTGAAGAGGTGCGCGATGAGTCGACCATCGCCTTGGGAACACAGGTGTTGACCGATATCAAGATTGCTGAACTCAGTCGCAGCACGCTCAAGAAATTCGGCTTCAACTTATTCGTCAATCAACTCGACGCCACGGTTGGCGTATCCGGACCTGGCACTTTGAGCGGCGCGGCCCTGGGCGCGCCGGCGAACCCCGGAAATCCGATTGTTCTGGACAGCGCTTCGGGCTTTCTCCCCTTGCGCGATGCATTCAATATCGTACTCGGTGACGCCACCAAGAATGTTCTGGGGTTTCTCAGCTTGTTGGAGAATCAGGGCCTGGTCCGGACCTTGGCCGAACCCAGTTTGGTCGCAACCAGTGGCCAGACCGCCAGTTTTCTGGCCGGTGGTGAGTTTCCCGTGCCGGTGTCCCAGGGCAATAACTCGGGGATATCCATCGAGTACAAGGAATTCGGTGTTCGGCTGCTGCTGACGCCCACCGTGCTCAGCCGTGACCGCATTTCATTGAAGGTGGCGCCCGAAGTCAGCGAGCTCGATTTCAGCGTTGGCGTTCAGGTGGGCGGTGTCGCCGTTCCGGCTCTGACGGTGCGCCGCACGGATACCACGGTGGAGCTGGGTGACGGCGAGAGTTTCGTGATCAGCGGATTGGTCAGTCGAAACCTGCTCGCCAATGTGGACAAGGTGCCCTTTATCAGCAGCATTCCAATATTGGGCGCGTTCTTCAAGTCGACGCGTTATGACCGCGAGGAGAAGGAGCTGATCATGGTGGTGACCCCACACCTGGTGCGGCCCCTCAAGCGGGGTTTCCAGATGCCCGATCTGCCCGGGGCGCAGTACGACAATTACAACCCCAGCGCGGGCCAGCTGCTGTTTCAGGAGTCC
This sequence comes from Oceanococcus sp., assembly GCA_041601225.1. GTDB lineage: Bacteria > Pseudomonadota > Gammaproteobacteria > Nevskiales > Oceanococcaceae > JBFIIN01. The sequence goes on along the minus strand of JBFIIN010000039.1, from coordinate 7,950 downwards.
GGAGGATTTCGCTCGGGACTGAGCAAGTAGCCGCCGGTTTACGCCAATGAAAGCCCAAGCAGCCCTGATCGCGGATGATCCGGTATTCCTCAATTGGTTGCAGGATAGTCTGGACGCCAGCCTGGAATTGCACTGGGTGCGGCCTGGTGACAGCACCGACCCTGCGCTGGATCAAATTCGTCGCCTCAGCCCTCTGGATATCGTTTTTGTTCAGGTTTCCGAGCATGATCTCAGCGATGCGCTGATTGAGCGCATCCTCGAAAATTGCCACGATACCGTTGTAGTCGCCGTGGGAACCCAGAGTGATGCTGACCTGGTGATCGGTGCCATGCGCGCCGGAGCACGGGACTTTCTGGTGCTCGGACGCGACGACGGCGAACTGCGCAATCGCCTGGGCAAGATTCTGCGGCGCGCCAGCTCCGCCACACGGACCCAGGCAGCACCGGGTCGCATGGTGAGCTTGCTTGCAGCCAGTCCGTTTGAAAACCTCGCCTGGGCGGCTCAGCATCTGGCCCTGGCGACTCTGGAAGCGGGTGTTCCCGGCGAACGGGTCCTGTTGGTCGACGCGGGCATGCCCAGCGGGGCATCCTTGGTGTTTCTGAATCTGACCCAGAGCTATTCGCTACTCGACGCGGTGCAGGACGTTTATCGCTGTGATCAGACCCTGATAGATACCGCTTTTGCCAGTCATCCCAGCGGCTTGTCCATCCTTGCGCTGCCGGAAGATCAGATCGGCCCGGTGAGTCTGGATGAGGGCGATTTCCTGGGCCTGCTGGATGTGCTGAGCGGGTTTTTTGGGCATGTCTTTGTTGCGGCCGGTACCCACCTGCCGCTGAGCTTGCTGTCCGGCTTGGTGCGCAATTCACACGCGAGCGTGTTGCTTGCGGATCCCAGCATAGTCAACAGTCGTGCCAACAAGCATCTGCTGCAGGCCCTGCGCCTGGAAAATTGCCCCCTGGACCGCACCGGCATCGTTATTGACCAGCCGGTGCGCAAGTTGGGTCTGGCTCCGGCGAATCTCGCCCAATTGCTGGACATGCCACTTTGGGGAACTTTGAACGGTCAGTTGTCTCAGCGCCTGCAGGCCATGAATTCGGGGGAAGCGCTGTTCAAGCGCGCGCCTCGCGACGCTTACTGTGACGATATTCGCCGGCTTGCCGACCGATTGCGCAGTGACAGCCCCGCGTCCAGCGGAACCGCATTACCGAGGAAGAGCTTACTCGGTAGTCTGTTTGGGGACTGAGCATGGTCAACAGCGAGACCGAAGAGGTGAGATTCCGGCTGTCCGATCAATACCAGACCCTTAAAGCCGGTCTGCATCGCCACCTGATTGCAGAGCTGGAAGAGCGCGGCGTGAATGTGGACGAGTGGACACCGCGCCAAATCGACAACTTCGTGCACGATCAGGTGCGTCGTTATGTGCATGATCAGCGCCTGGCGGTCAATCAGCGTGAGGCCAAGGTGCTGGCCAATGATGCCCAGCACGAGCTGGTTGGCCTGGGACCTATCCAGTATTTGGTCGATGACCAGACGGTAGACGATATCGTGGTCAACGGCCCGGATCGGGTCTTCGTGGAACGCCATGGCCAGCTCAGTCCGGCCCCGGTGCGCTTTGCCGATGATGCGCACGTATTGCGGGTAATTCAGCGAATTTTGTCACCTATCGGCCGGCGCATAGACGAGTCCAACCCCATGGTCGATGCGCGCCTGGCCGATGGCAGCCGGGTTAACGCGGTCGTTCCTCCGGTGGCCCTGGACGGTCCCTGCGTGTCGATCCGCAAGTTTCGCCAGCGGCCGCTGAGCGCCGAGGATCTCGTGCGCGGCGGATCGGTTGGCGAGGCGGAGCTGGAATTTCTGGCGGACGCGGTGCGGCGGCGGCGGAGCATTATCGTGGTCGGCGGTACAGGTTCCGGCAAGACGACGTTTCTGAATTTGCTGAGCCAGTGGATTGTCGACGCGGAGCGCATAATCACCATCGAGGACGCGGCCGAATTGCGATTGACGCACGGTCATGTCGTGCGCCTGGAGACCCGGCCGCCCAACCTGGAGGGCCAGGGCGAAATCACGGCGCGTGACCTGGTGCGCAACGCTCTGCGGATGAGGCCGGATCGCATCGTGCTGGGTGAGGTTCGCGGTGACGAGGTGCTGGATATGCTGCAAGCCATGAACACCGGTCATGAAGGGTCCATGACTACGCTCCACGCCAACGGCACCCGGGATGCCGTTCACCGGCTGGAGTTGCTGGCCGGCTTCGCGGGGTACAACGGCAGTACCGAGTCCCTGCATCGGCAAATCGCCAGCGCGGTGGATCTGCTGGTACAGCTGGCCCGCTTGCCCGATGGTCGCCGGCGCCTGCTTTCAGTGACCGCGGTGGGCGAGGGAAAGGATCAGTTGCTGCTCCGGGATCTGTTCGTATACGACGAGGACAGCGACAGTCGACGCGACCTGCGAGGATCACCATGATCTGGGGCCTGCTCGCACTGCTGGCGGCCAGCGCCCTGCTGTTCCTGGCCGGTCTGATTTTCTGGATCTGGTCGCGCGACGCGAATGCGCCTGATCAGGCGGATTTGCGATTGCGGGTGCTGGGTTTGGAGGCTGCCCCGGATCCGCGGGCGACCTGGCAGCAGAGCGGGCCCGACGACCCTGTGCTGCGTTTCGTATGCACCCACCTGTGGCGCGCGGGCATCCACATCGAAGCCAGCCTTATTGCGCGCGCCATGGGGGTGGGGGTGGTGCTGGTCATTGTCATTGTCCTGGTGCTGGGGCTGGCGGCCGGCCTTACCGTTGTGGCCATAGGCGGCTTTCTGGCTGTCGGATATGTATCACGCCGGGCCGCCCGCAGGCAGCGCATCCTGACCCTGCAACTACCAGATTTTCTGGAGCATGTGACGCGTTCATTGAGCGCGGGAAATTCGCTGGAGGAGAGCATGGCCGAGGCCTGTGGTGACTGTCCCGAGCCCCTGCACCTGTTGTTTGTCAGTGTGACCCGGCAGGTGCGTCTGGGCGCGCCAGTGGATGATGTCCTGTATGAAACCGCCAGACTGCACCAACTGGATGATCTGCGGGTGATGGCCATGGCCGCTCGTGTCAACCGCCGGTATGGCGGGAGCCTGAAGCGTATCTTCAAGAGCCTCATTCAATCCATACGCGAGCGCGACGCCGCCAGTCGCGAGCTGCGGGCTTTGACCGCCGAAACGAGAATCTCCGCCATTACCCTGGCCGCCGTGCCCATCGGGATCATGTTGTACATCCTGATCCAGAATCCGGATTACTATCAGGACATGTGGGCCGATTCATTCGGGCGCGGCCTGCTGCTGACATCTCTGATCATGCAGGCTGCCGGGGTTGCGGTGATCTGGCGCATGATGCAATCGGCCGAGGAGCAACCGACGTGAACAGCTGGCTGCCCATCCTGGTCGCGCTGGCAGTGGGATTGACGGTCCTGGGTCTGGGCCTGGGGGCCCTGTGGCTCAGCGCCGCGCTGGCCCGTGAACGGATGGAGCAGCGGCTCAACCTCAGTGCCGGCGCCCAGCCACGCCCTGGAGGTCGGGTGCTGCAAAATCTGGCGGACCGCGGCCAGGTCATCGACAGCTGGTTCGACGAGGGTGGTGAAAGTGAAATCTTGTTCCGCCAGGCCGGGTGGCGCCGCACCCAGGATCGCCTGCTCTATTACGCCGTTCAGGCGGCTTTACCGATGCTCGTTGGTGCTGCGCTACTGCTGTCCTGGCTGAGTGCAGGATTTGGGGGCTGGCGCTGGGCCCTTTACGGATTCGGCCTGCTCGCCGCAGCATTGCTGGCGCCCCGCTTCGTGCTGCGCAGCCGGGCGCAGCGTCGACGCAACAGTATTCGCAATGAGGTGCCGATGTTCATTCATCTGCTGGCCCTGCTGTTTGACGCCGGCCTGAGTCTGCGCCAGGCGCTGGTGAGTCTGGTGCGTGATGGCGGCAACGTGTTGCCTGAATTGGGCACCGAAGTGCGTTCGGTTTTGCGGCAGCTGGAGGCGGGAGGCGAACCGGCCGCCGTGTTGCATGCGATGGGTCAGGGACTGGATGTTGCAGAACTGACCAGCGTGGTTGCAGTACTGCGTCAGGTGGATCGCTATGGCGGCGAGTTGCGCGAGCCCCTGATGGAGTCACTGGCCGTGGTCGAGGAGCGGCGCCAACTGGCCATGCGCGAGAAGGTCAACAGCCTGTCGGGTCGAATGACGATTGTGATGGTTCTGTTTTTCTTTCCGGCGCTACTGGTATTCGTTGCAGGGCCTGCGGCGCTGGCCATTTTTCGTGCCTTAGGCGTCGTGGACTGATGCGTCTGCTGCTGAGCGTGGGTGTGCTGCTGCTCGGCGCCTGTGCCCTGGTGCCGAATTCGGCGCACGAGGCCGCGTTGCGTGAGCGGCCCCAAAACGCGCGTATGCATGCTGATCTGGTGCGCGGCATGATGGCCAGCCGGCAATATTACGCGGCCCTGGCGCATATCGAAGAGCTCCAGCGTGCAGGCGCAAGCTCCGCGGCTGAGCTGAGTTTGTTGCGGGGCCAGTGTCTGTACCAGCTTGGAAGGCTGGATGCCGCGGCCGGAGAGTTCGAGCGCTTGTTGCAGGGTCGTTATGCAGGTCAGGCCCTGCACGGCTTGGGTCTGGTCCACGTGCGATGGAACCTGGCCGATGCCGTGCGCTATTTCAATGCTGCGATTCGTCTGCGGCCGACCGACGCCGAACTGCGCAATGATCTGGGTTACGCCCTGCTGATGGCGGGCCGCCTTGCCGAAGCGCGTCATCACCTGGCGACCGCATCCGAGCTGGATCCCGGTGGCCTGAAAGCATCAAACAACCTGATTTTGAGCTATCTTGTCGATGGTGATGACGCGACGGCGAAAGAAATCGCCGCAACCGCGGGACTGGCCGCCGAGGAACTGCTGTTACTGCGCCGTGAAGCGAGCTTGCTGCGCGACGTGATCCGTGCGCGATCCGGCGAATTTTCGGCCAGCGCGGGTTAAGCGCGCCATAGGAGAGGACGATGCGAATACATGCAGGCATGCTGCTGTTGCTGCTGTTGCTGCTGAGCGGCGTAAGTTGGGCAGGCAAGCCGGCGACCCGAATCGGCGACGATGCCCGGAATTGGTTGGAGTTGCAGCGCGGTCACGAGCAGGCCTCCGAAAGCCCGGACCGGGTTGCCGGTGAAGTCGCCGACCGCGCGTACCAGCGCTACCTGAAGAGCTTTGATCATCCCATTCCTGAGCAATATCCGCGCGCGGGTTTCGTCGAGAGCCAGTAAGTTGGCTGTCACGCGCCACAAGCAACGAGGCGCAGCCGCGATTTTCGCGGCCATCGGCATGATAGCGATGCTGTCCGCGACAGCGCTGGCCATCGATCTTGGCCATTTGTACTTTGCCAAACGCGATCTGCAGCGTCTGGCTAACCTTGCCGCTCTGGATGCGATGACAGCCGCGGGCGGCTGTCAGGATCCGCAGTTGTTCGGGTCATTGGCCGAGCGCCAGCAATTCGCATACGAGCAGGTCCGGCAGAGTTTGCAACGCAACGCCGGTCCTACGGCCTATCTGCAAGACGGTGGCAGCGTGACCCTGGGACGTGAAACGCGCAGGGCAGGAATTCGCCGCTTCAGCCCCGAAAGCACCGCAGCAAACGTCAATGCTGTTCGGGTGGTGCTGCAGCGCCCTCTGCCCAGGCGCATCATGGGCGGTTTCGGCGCCGATTCATCCCGTCCGCTTGTTGCGACCGCGGCGGCGACCCAGGCCGCCAACGTGTCGATGTCGATTGGCTCGGTTCCCCTGGGACTGAATCTCTCGGAGTTGCCCATCGTGAACAGTGTCTTGGGCGGGCTGCTCGGCCAATCGCCCAACCTGAGTCTGGCCTCCTATCAGGGCCTGGCGTCAGCGGAAGTGCCCTTTGATGATCTGATCGCGGCACAATCGACAAATGTCCCGGTCGATGAGTTCCTCAATCAGCCCACGACCGCACCAGCATTTCTTGAGCAGCTGGCGCGTGCCCTGTTCCAGACAGCGGATGATGCCGCGGCAGCGGTGCAGGCCATTGCCAGTTCCAGCGAAGCGATGAATGAGTTTGTGCCGGGCGACGTGATTACGGTGCCGCAGGGTACCGGAGAGAATGTTGGGGAAACCGCCGTGCCCGTATTCGAGCTGGTGCGCGCCACGGCGCAGGCCGCGGGCGGTGGCGTGTTTGACCTGGCCCCGGACGTCTCCGTGCCGGGCGTCGTGCATGTGCAGGGCACGATCACCCTGTTCGAGCCAGCCCGGCTGGTGGTGGGACCCGCGGTGATCGACGAATTCAATGATTATGTGACCAAGGCGCAGAATTCGGCCGGTCGCATTAATCTTGCGGCCGAGTTGTTGCCGCTGCCGATCCTGGGCAATCCCCCGGTGAACTTGCGGCTGCAGCTGGACGTCGGCCATTCCGAAGCGGCACTGACCCGTTTGTTTTGCGCGAGCCGGGATCGTGACCAGCATCTGGTCGAGATCGTGGCCAGCGCCGGTGTGGTGCGCCTGCAGTTGCTGAATGACCAGCCTCTGGTCAACGTCTCAGCCCCATTTGCGGGGCAGACGGTCGGCATCAAGGTGTGGGCCACTGGCAGTGTGAATGTCGCGGATGCGCGTACCGAGGCCTTGCGCTTTTCCGGCCCCTTTGACAGTGCCGATGAGCAGATTCTGGCGAGTAACGTGCAAAGTCTGACCACCTCGACCAGCGGTGGGCTGGCAAATGCCGTGGCGGATCTGTCTGGCAATCTGGATCTGCAGGTCGAGTTGGATATGGCGGGTGTGCTGCCGGCGCTCACTGGTGCGGTGGACCCCCTGGTCAATGGCTTCGTTGCGGGGCAGCTGCTACCGGCCTTGAATGCGGTATTGCAGCCTGTATTGCTCAATCTAGCCGATCAAATTCTGAACCCGGTCGCCAATACGCTGGGTCTTAAGATTCCCGGCGCCGATGTCCTGGTCGCCGATGTCCAGGTGCCGCGCCCGAACTTGATTGACACGGGTCCATAGCAAGGATTCGAGGCGCTACACTGCCTGACATGGGAAGGTTGCGGCCGATCAAAACGCGGTCAGGGGAGAGGGGACATCGCGCAGAAGCTCTGGATAGCCTGTCTGGCCGGTGCGGTGGCATTTCTGGGTCTGCTGGCAGCTGTCGACCTGTCGCGAATCAGCCAGGCGCGCAGTGCGCAGCGCGCACACGAACTGCGAATTGCGGCCGAGGATCAACTCGGGCCCTATCTGCGGGCCGATACCATCCGCGGGGCCACCAACGCCCTGCTCGAATTGCGGAACCGTCACGCGTCGACTGTCGGCAGAATGGTCCTGATCGACCGCCAGGGCGTTGAACTGAGTCGCGCTCCGGTTGCTGCCACCTCCACTCGCTGGGGCATCGCGGTCGGGCTGGTCGACGGGCTGCAGGAGATCTTTCTGTGGCTCAGCGCCCGCCCGCGGCAGCTCTCATTGGAGGCGAACGATGCCAGCTTGCAATACTACGAATACCGCTGGGCGCTGCTCGGTCCAGGCCGCAGCGTCCGCCAGGTATTGTTCGACTGCGTGGCTCTACTGCTCAGTGTGCTGGGTCTGCTGGCGCTGCTACGTCTCAAGCTCGGTGCGCCAAGCACGCGCTCCCCGGGCAGGGTGGATGCCGGACTCGATTCCGGCGCGTCCGCCCCACGCTTGAGCTATCGCCTGTCTCCCGCGCTGGAACAGCTGGATTTGGGCGTGGTTCTGGCCGATGCCAAACTCCAGGTGCGGTACCTGAACGCGGCCGCGCAGAAACTGACCGGATGGGACTGCGATGCCGGACGCAAGAGCGTCCTCTACTCAGTGCTGCACTTTGAACGTGAAGATCAAACGCGCGCTGATCTGCCGGCCGAGTCCGCCTTGCGGGGAGACATTGAGCAGGCGCCCCAGCTCGGCGTGCTGCGCAGTCGCACCGGCACCCGGGTG
>JBFIIN010000038.1:0-14656 GCA_041601225.1 Oceanococcus sp. | reverse complement strand
CGGCGCCACTCTTCGCGGCGCAGCAGTTGCAACGCGCAGCGCGCAGTTGCCAGCAGCGCCGGCGGCAGAGCTGTGGTAAAGATTGCCGTGCGGGCGGACTGCACTAGCATTTCGATTACCGGGTCGTCACCAGCCACGAACGCGCCATATACGCCCAGCGCTTTGCCCATGGTTCCGGTGACCAATGGAACGGCGGCGGTGGCCAGCCCCGCCGCGGCCACGCTGCCTGCGCCCTGAGCGCCGAGCACCCCAAAACCGTGGGCGTCGTCCAGCAACAGCCAGGCCTGCTGCTGCTCCGCCAACGCCGATAACGCGGCGATGTCCGCGCTATCGCCATCCATGCTGAAGACCGCGTCACTGACGATCAGCTGATTGCCGGGTCCGTGCTGCTGCAACTGCGACTCCAGCGCCGCCAGATCGCCATGGGCGTAGCTGTGAACCTGCGCGCCGGACAAGCGACAGCCATCAATCAGAGACGCATGGTTCAGAGCATCGGAGTAGATCTGATCGCCGCGTCCCACCAGCGCGTCGATGACCCCCGGGTTGGCCAGGTAACCGGCGCCGAACACGAGAGCGCGTTCGCGACCCAGCAGGTCGGCCAGCTCGGCCTCCAGCGCCTGCTGCTCGGGATGAAAGCCCGACACGTATTGCGAGGCCCCGCTGCCGACGCCATATTGCTGCACCGCCTTCTGCATCGCCTCGACCAGGCGCGGGTCACCGGCCAGGCCCAGGTAGTCGTTGCTGCAAAATATCCGATACGCGCGGCCCTGCGTGTCGCGCCCCGCACTGAGCGGCTGTCGGACCCGGAACAAATTCCGCGTGCGCACCTGCTCCAGGCGCTGCGCCGCGAATGCGGCCAGAGCTGGCATCGCGCTTACGCGGCGACGGCAGCGCCGCTCGCATCCGCGGACCGCAGGTGTCCGGCACGCATGCCCAGACGCGCCAGCAGAAGCGCATCGGCCTCATGCTCGGGATTGCCGGTGGTCAACAACTTGTCGCCATAGAAAATCGAATTCGCGCCGGCCAGGAAGCACAGGGCCTGCAGGGAATCGGGCATTTCGCTGCGGCCGGCGGACAGGCGCACCACCGACGCCGGCATCAGAATGCGTGCGACCGCGATTGTACGTACGAAATCCAGAGGGTCCAGCGCGGCCTCGCCGGCCAGTGGGGTCCCCTCCACCTGGACCAGGTTGTTGATCGGCACGCTTTGCGGATGGACGGGCAGATTAGCCAGCGTGCGCAGCATTTCCGCGCGATCCGCGGTGGCCTCGCCCATGCCGACAATGCCGCCACAGCACACATTGATCCCCGCCTCGCGCACCACCTCCAGGGTGTCCAGGCGATCCTGATATGTCCGCGTGGTGATCACCTTCTCGTAATACTCGGCAGAGGTGTCCACATTATGGTTGTAATAATCCAGACCCGCCGCAGCCAGACGCTGCGCTTGCCGGGCTTCGAGCATACCCAGGGTCACACAGGTCTCCAGACCGAGATCGCGCACGGCCGTGACCATCTCGATAACCTGGTCCAGGTCCTTGTCACGGGGACTGCGCCAGGCCGCGCCCATGCAAAAGCGGGTCGCCCCAGCGGCTTTGGCCTGCCGGGCGGCAGCCGTGACCGCGTTCAGTTCCATCAGCGGTTCGGCCTGCAAGCCGGTTTTATAGCGCGCGCTTTGCGGGCAATACGCACAATCCTCGGGGCAGGCACCGGTCTTGATGTTGAGCAGGGTGCTGAGCTGAATCTCATTGGGATCAAAATATTCCCGATGCAGCTGCTGGGCCTGGAACACCAAGTCGTTGAAGGGCAAGGCGAACAGATCGTGGACCTGTTCAGCGGTCCAGTCGTGACGAAGCGAAGCGGACATAAGTCGATACGGGTGATGGAGAGCTGGCGGGCAGGATCAGTGTCCCCTGGCGGCTTGTCAACCAGATTCCATGCTCGCGGTTAACCAGAGCTTGCGCCAGCTCGGCGAATTCCTGCTTGCCCCGGCCTGCGTCCTGTGCGGCGCGGAACAGGACGTGCGCAACAATCTTTGCCCGGGTTGCGCGCAGGACCTGCCCTGGAACCGGAACCCCTGCCCGCGCTGCGCCAATCCGCTACCCAGGACGGATAGTCCGCTATGCGCGGAATGCCTGAAGCGGTTCCCGCGATTCGACAGCGCCTGCGCGCCGCTGCTTTACCAGGATACCGTGCAACGCCTGGTGCGGGACCTGAAATTTCACGGGCGCCTGGTCAATGCCAGCGCGCTGAGTGCACAGATCCGCGCAGGCCTCGGCGCCGCCGCGCGCCCGGATCTGATCATCCCGGTGCCCTTGCACCGCAGCCGTCTGCGGCAACGCGGCTTCAACCAGGCCACCGAGCTCATCCGCCCCATCGCCCAGGCCTTGCGCATTCCGTTGGAAGGCCATATTTGTCAGCGGGTGCGCGTAACCTGCGAACAGACCCGGCTGAACGGAGCGGCACGGCGGCGCAACCTGCGCGATGCGTTTCGCGTGAGCGAACAGCTCGACGGCGCACGGGTTGCGATCTTCGACGACGTGATGACCACCGGGGCAACAGCCAACGAACTGACCCGCGCGCTCAAGCGGGCCGGTGCCGCGACGGTGCACGCCTGGTGTGTCGCACGCGCCTGACCGGCTGTCATGCCGGAACGCCGGCAGCCCCCCGAAAGAACGCGCATGCGCTGCCGGTGGCGGAATGCGACGCCGATGGGTTGCCCGCGCTGGCATGCCCCCGTATCTTGTGAACGGTGCATGATACGGCCCCGAGCCAATCAGCAGACCAGATCAAGGGCACGCGCAGGCCCCGCGACGGAGCGGCGATGGCCAACAGGCCCGCGCCAGGAAGCTCCACGCGAATTCTTGCGCCACCGGGCGGCGCCGTGACATCAATCACGCTTTGGTCCTGCCCAGCGATGGGCTGCGGCCGCGTGAACCCCTATCTGGCCCGGGCCGACCGATCCACGTCGCGTTCCGCAAGGTCTCCAGGCCCCGATCAGCCGGCGGCGTATCCGCATCGGTGCGGGCGTGTCAAAACCACCCGTAATCCAGCAGCAGGCCGACAAAAATCAGCATCCCAAAATAATGGTTATTCAGGAAGGCTTGAAAGCAAGCGTCCGGCCGGCGATCCCGAATCAGGTATTGCTGGTAGCCGGCCAGCCCGGCGGCAAGCAGCACGCCGCCGAAATAGCCCACGCCGCGCTCGAACACCACGCCCAGCCCAGCCAGGCCGAGCACGACCAGGAATTGCAGCAGTGCAGTGACTGCCCGGTCATGGCGGCCCAGCAAGATAGCCGATGATTTCACGCCAATCTTGAGGTCGTCGCGGCGGTCCACCATGGCATAAAAAGTGTCGTACACCACGGTCCACAGCAGGGTGATTCCGAACAGGGCCCATGCCGCCAGCGGCACCGCGTTCTGCACTGCAGCGAAAGCCATGGGTACGCCCCAGCCGAACGCCACGCCCAGATGGGCTTGCGGCAGATGGGTATAGCGCTTGGCGAAGGGATAGCTCGCCGCCAGCAGCGCCGCCGGGATGGCCAGCAGAACGGTCAGCCGGTTGAGGGTGAGAACCAGCGCCAGGGCGCACAAGCTCAGGGCAGCGAAGACCAGCAACGCATCCCGCGGCTGCAACGCACCGGTCGCCAGTGGCCGCCCGCGCGTGCGTTCGACCTGCGGATCGATTTCGCGGTCTGCGAAATCGTTGATCGCGCAGCCCGCGGAACGCATCAGCAGCGTACCGGCCACGAATACCGCAAGCACGGACCCGTCCGGTCGTCCCTGCGCGGCGAACCAGAGAGCCCACAGGCTCGGCCACATCAGCAGCCAGATACCGATCGGGCGATCCAGCCGAACCAGGCGGATGTAGGCGCCGAGGCGCGTATCCATCATGTGGGTCATCCGCCCATTATGCCTGCGCAAATCGTTCGGCCGCGCCCACCCAGCGATGTATCAGCAGCGGGGCGACTTCGGGAAGCTCCCGGGCCAGGCGGTCCGCGACCTCCTGAACCCGTGGTAACAGCGGTGCGTCACGCATTAAATCGGCCACCCGGAAACTGGCGTCACCGGCCTGGCGCGCACCCAGCAATTCGCCCGGGCCGCGGAGCTCCAGGTCCCTTTGCGCTATGGCGAACCCGTCGTGCTGCTGACGCAGGGTATCCAGCCGCGCCCGCGCCATGGCCGACAACGGCGCGCGATATAACAAGACGCAGTGGCTGAGCTCCTGCCCCCGCCCCACCCGGCCGCGCAACTGGTGCAGCTGGGACAATCCCAGGCGCTCCGCATTCTCGATGACCATCAGCGAGGCATTGGGTACATCAACACCGACTTCGATGACCGTGGTCGCAACCAGGATATCAGTCGCGCCGCTGCTGAATTCCTGCATGGCCGCAGCTTTCTGTTTGGCGCTCAACCGGCCATGAACCAGGCCCACCTGCAGGTCCGGCAGGGCCTGCTGCAAGGCGTCAGCGCTGGTCTGGGCGGACTCGCCCAGATCCGATTCCTCGATCAGTGGGCAAACCCAGTAGACCTGCCGCCGGGCGCGACAGGCGGCGTGGATGCGTGCGACCACCTCCGCCCGGCGCTCCTCGGGCAGGGCCACCGTGGTGACCGGCTGGCGGCCGGGCGGCAATTCGTCGATTACCGAGATGTCCAGATCGGCGTACAGGGTTTGCGCCAGAGTCCGCGGAATCGGGGTGGCCGTCATGATGAGCTGGTGTGGCGCCTGCTGACCGTGCTGGCCCTTGTCGCGCAGGGATAAGCGCTGCTGCACACCAAAGCGGTGCTGCTCATCGACAATGACCAGACCCACGCGCTGCAACGCAACGCCTTGCTGAAACAACGCATGAGTGCCAACAACCACGCAGGGCTCAGGCGCGCTGATCCGGGTTAGCGCAGCGGCGCGCACGCGCTTGGTCTGTGCGCCGGTCAGGAGCACGACGGCAATGCCCAGCGGCGCAAACCAGGCGGTCAGATTCAAGGCATGTTGCTGCGCCAGCAGTTCGGTGGGCGCCATCAACACGGCCTGAAAGCCGCTATCCAGGGTTGCGGCCGCCGCCGCCGCCGCAACCGCCGTCTTGCCCGACCCCACGTCGCCCTGAATCAGGCGCAGCATCGGTCGCGGCTGCAGCAGATCCGCCGCGATCTCGTCAACCACCCGGCGCTGCGCCCGGGTAAGCTCGAACGGCAAGGCCGTGCGCAGACCCGCGCTGAGGGCGCCCGCTCCGATTCTCGGCGCGGATCCCGCCCGCGCGGCATCGCGGGCCAGGAACAGGCCCAGGCGGTGCGCCAGCAGCTCTTCAAATGCGAGTCGCTGCTGGGCCGGATGGCGCCCCTGCGCAAGCGTTGCCAGGTCTGCATCCGGCGGCGGCGCATGCAAAATCCGCAGGGCATTGGCCAGATCCGGCCAGGTCGAATCCAGAGCCCGGACCGGCAGCAGCTCCGGCAACGCCTGGTTTTTTTGCATCCAGCTCAAGGCCTGGGCGCACAGCTTGCGCAGGCGGTTCTGACCGATCCCGGCCATGCTGTGATAGACCGGGGTAAGACGGGCCTCCAGTGGGGGAGGCGCGAGATCGGCCTGCAAGCGATATTCCGGGTGCACCATTTCCCAGCCCTGCGACCCCGCGCGCACCTCACCGAAACAGCTCACCGCCTGAGCGGCCGCAAACTGCTGTTTCTGGCGCCGGGAAAAGTGAAACAGGCGCAGAGACAGCCGACCGCTGTCATCATCAATGTCAACCAGCAGGCTGCGGCGACGCCCAAAGCGCTCCTGGACATTGACTATCCGTCCAAAGCACACCGCGCGCTCGCCCATCTGCAAGCCGGCAATCGGCCGCAGACGCGTGCGATCCTCGTAGCGCATGGGCAGATGAAACAGCAGATCGATTGGCGACTCGATGCCCAGCCCAGCCAGACGCCGCGCATAGGCCGGCCCGATGCCCGCGAAACTCTGCAGGCCCGCCGCAGGCAGGCCGGAATGTTTGGCCTTAGCCGCCAAGCACCATCACGGCGTCGGCTTCCACGGCGGCGGCACGTGGCAGCGCGGCGACCCCGACCGCTGCACGCGCCGGATACGGTGCGCGAAAGAACTCTTCCATGATCGCGCTGACCCGCGGGAAATGGCCCAGGTCCACCAGATAGACATTGAGTTTGACCACGTCCTCAAGCCCGCCCCCGGCCGCCTGAGCCACCGCCTCAAGGTTGCTGAACACCTGGCGAATCTGGGCGTCAATATCGCCTGGCACCAGTTCCATGGTTTCAGGATCCAGGGGAATCTGCCCTGACATGTAGACGGTGTCGCCAGCTCTGACCGCCTGCGAATACGTGCCGATGGCGCTGGGCGCGGCATCCGTTGAGACTATGGTGCGAGTCACGTTTTCTCCCCTTGTGCTGGGCCTTCGCCCCGATTCTTGCCGCCGAACTCCATGCCGGCGCGCGCCACGCGGATTATGGTCTGCATGCGCCGCACCCGCCGCATCATGCGTGCCAGATGGGCCCGGTCACGCACCGTGACCAGCAGGATCAACTCGGCGATATCGCCCACCCGGTCATCGATACGCACGCTTTCGATATTGCACTCCGACTCGGCCAGAGCGGTGGCCACCCTGCCCAGCAATCCGCGCTTGTTCTCGCCCTGCACCCGCAATTCGACCAGATAGTCGCCCTGCACATCGTCGTGCCACACCACGTCGATCCAGTCCCGCGACTTGGCCCCCTTGGGCGCGTTCTGGCTGCAACTCACGCGGTGAATCACGATGCCGCGTCCGGTGCTCAGGTGGCCCCGGATGGGATCGCCCGGGATCGGCCGGCAACATTTGGCGAATTCCACGATCAGGCCTTCGGTGCCCTGAATCGCGAGCGGCGCTACCTTGACCATGCTCGGCCCGCCTGCAACCGTGGGAATCAACTGGCGCGCCACCAGCGGCGCCAGGCGCCGTCCCAGTCCGATGCTTTCGTAGAGCTCATCCAGACCGCTGGAATGCAATTGCGCGAGCACCTGTTTGAGCTGCTCATCATCAATCTTGCGCCGGCTGGAACCGAGCTCGCGCAGAGCCATTTCCAGCAGCCGACGGCCCATCCGGCGCGCCTCATCGGTGCGCTGATGCCGCAGGTGGTGCAGGATCGCGGACCGGGCCTTGGCCGTCTTCACGAAATTGAGCCAGGTCGCGTTAGGCGTCTGGTGCTTGGCCTTGATCACTTCCACCTGCTGGCCGTTGCTCAGGGGTGTAGATAGCGGCTGCAGGCTCTGATCGATGCGCGCCGCGACACAATGGTTGCCCAGCTCGGTGTGGATCGCGTAGGCGAAGTCCACCGGCGTGGCCCCCTTGGGCAGGCGGCAGATGCGCCCGTTGGGCGTAAACACATAGACCTCGTCCGGGAACAGATCGACCCGCACGCTCTCCATGAAGTCCATCGCGCTACCGGTGCGGCGATTGACCTCCACCAGACCTTGCAGCCACTCCTGGGCGCGCTGCTGGGGAGCCTTTCGACTGGATCGCGTGCCGAGCTTGTACAGCCAGTGGGCGGCGACCCCGGATTCGGAAATATGATGCATGTCACGAGTCCGGATCTGCACTTCAATTTTCACCCCTTTGGGCCCGATCAGGGTAGTGTGCAAAGACTGATAACCGTTGACCTTCGGCGTGGCGATATAGTCATTGAACAACTCGGATATCGGCTGATACACGCTGTGCACCACCCCCAGCGCGCGATAACAGGTGTCCTCGGTATCGACCACCACCCGGAAGCCGTATAAATCCATGACATCCATGAAGCGCAGATGCTTGTTGCGCATCTTCAGATAGACGCTGTAAAGATTTTTGCGCCGGCCCAGGACCGCAGCGCCAATCCCTTCATCCTTCAAACGCTTACTTAGACGCTCCTCGACCTCACGCACCAGATTGCGCCTTTTGCCGCTGACCGTGGCGACCGACTTGGCCAGCACGCGGTAACGGGCCGGATACAGGTTCTTGAAACCAAGATCTTCCAGTTCGGTGCGGATGGTGTGAATGCCCAGGCGGTGCGCGATGGGTGCGTAGATTGACAGGGTCTCGCGCGCGATCCGACGGCGCTTTTCCGTCGCGACCGAATCCAGGGTGCGCATATTGTGCAAACGGTCGGCCAGCTTGACCAGAATGACCCGCAGGTCATCGGTCATGGCCAGCATGAGCTTGCGCAGGCTCTCGGCCTGCGCCTCTTCGCGCGACTGATCCGAGGCGCGATCCAGCTTGCTGACCCCGTCCACCAGCTCTGCGACGGTCGCCCCGAACTTCTGACTGATCTCCCCTTTCGCCGCCGGGGTATCCTCGATCACATCGTGCAGCAATGCGGCGATCAGCGTGGTGTGGTCCAGACGCATCTCGGCCAGAACCTTGGCCACGGCCAGCGGATGGAAAATATAGGGTTCGCCGGAATTGCGGAACTGGCCCGCGTGCATCTGCGCGCCATACTCGTGAGCCGCGCGAACCGCCTGGATTTCATCCTCGGGCAGATAGGCTTCGAGCACTTCGGTGAGCGCATCAATGCCGAACTCACGGGTAATCCGCGAGGTGCGAAAAGCGGTGTTGAGACGGGACAGGACGGGCAATTCCATGATTCGCCCAGTATACGGGCGCGACCCGTCAGGAAAAGCTCAACACCTCAGCCAGGGCCGTAACACGTCCGCCGCAGCGACCCTGAATTCCGACCCGATGCAATCAGTCTGCGCCGATATCGATATTGGACAGATCCACTTTCAGCTGCGGCACCGGCGGCGGATCCGCCTGCTCGAGCACTTCGCGGCCCACCAGGCCTTCGGCGATTTCCCGCAGGGAGACCACGGTGGATTTGTGATTGCCCCAGGGGACCTGCGAATCCGCACCACGGGCCAGTTGGCGCGCGCGTTTGGCGGCGACCAGGGTCAGGTCAAATTGGTTGTCGATGTGATCGAGGCAATCCTCGACGGTTACACGGGCCATGGCTTCGCAAATTGAAAATAGCTGGGTAGTTTACCTTCAGGATCACTGTACTGCCAGAAGTTCTGCAATCAAAGCTGCGTGCCGGCGTGCCTGCGCCGCCTGACGCAGGCTCTGAGCGATGCAGATCGACTCCAACTGCGCGGTCGCGCAGTCCAGATCATCGTTCACGATCAGATAGTCAAATTCGGCACAGTGACTCATCTCACCGACCGCGGCCGCCATCCGCGCCGCCACCGTCTCGACCGAATCCTGGCCCCGCCCGGCCAGGCGCTGCGCCAGGACCGCGCGGGACGGCGGCAGGATAAAAATCGACGTCCCGGGCTCGGGCAAAGCCGCGCGAATCTGCCGCGCCCCCTGCCAATCTATATCCAGGAACAGGCTCTCGCCGAGCGCAAGACGCGCCTCGGTTGCCTGCCGTCCGGTCCCGTAATGCCGACCGAACACCTCGGCGTGCTCAAGCAACTCGCCGGCCGCGACCATGGCCTGAAATTCCGCCTCGTCAACAAAATGATAGTCCCGGCCTGGGCGTTCCCCCGGCCGTGGGGCCCGCGTGGTGTAAGACACGGAAAAGCCGCCGGCAATCCCGCGTTCAGCCAGACGCCGAATCACCGCATGTGCCAGGGTGGTTTTGCCGGCTCCGGATGGGGCCGACAGGACAAACAAGCTTCCGCGCACCGTGGCGGCGCGACCGATTTCACTCAATTTCCTGTACCTCAGGGCGTGCGGGGCTCGTCCACGCCTTTGGGATTCAACACCTGGGGTGCGAGATGGGGCGCGGAATCGCAAACTCCGGCGCCACCGACCAGGGCCGCGCGCAATTCTACATCCACCGTCGCCGGATGGCGCTCCAGGGCGTCGCCCGCCCCTCGAATGGCGGGCGCCACGGCGATCCAGTGCCATCCTCGACCGTCCCCCCCGCGCGCCGCTAACGGCCAGCGTGAGACGATGGGACGTCGCGAAAGTGGCGTGCTCGCCCAGGTCCTTGGTCAGAACCAGGCCGCAGCCGGCCTCGGGCGACGTGCCCGCGCAATCCTCGTTCCAGTCCGGCGTCCCTCTCGACACCTTGCCCGAGCCTTAGGCCGTGACCTCCGTCCCGGCTTCCGGCGCAGCGCCAAAGGTCACCGCCAGGCGTCGCGCGCAACCTGCGAAATGGACTTGGGCCTCACCGATCGCAGGCGCTCCACCGGTCGGACAACGCTCGATCGGTTCGGCCGTCGCCAGGATGCGTGACAGCTCCCGATCCCAGAGGATATCGGGAAAAGCGACAGACGCGCCCCGCCGCCGCGTTACGGCAGCGGCAACGTTCTCGATCACCCACTCGCCATCATCGGCAAAGTCGCCGCACCATTGCGGTCGATAAACGCTTTCACGAACACCGGGCCGGGGAAGCCGCACATTGCCGTGATCGTGAACCCGCGGCCCTGCCCCTGGGAGCTCCGGCCTCCCTAGCGACGCCCCACAACTTTGACCCGCAGCCCCAGCGGTTGGGTGAACGGCAAGGCCACCACCTTGGGTTTCGCAGCGTGCGGCACCAGTTCCAGATCGAAGTGGTTCACCCAGTAGCACACCATCTCCTGGCAGAACAGCGGCCCGATCATCGCCCCGGTACAACGATGAGCGCCCGAACCAAAAGCGAGCACGCAACGTTTGAGGATGGTTGCGTCCTCTGAAAGGAAGCGCTCGGGCTCGAATTTCTGCGGCTCAGGGAACAGCGCTTCATCCATATGGTGGCTGGAGATTTGCACCAGAACCTCGTCACCTTTGCGGATGGTGTAGCTTTTAAACTGGAAATCCCGAGTGGCATAGCGAATGACCAGTCCACCCGGCGGGTTGATCCGGGTCGTTTCCTGAAAAACCGCGCGCAGGTACTTTTGCTTCATCGGATCGATCGGGCCGTGCGATGGGCCAGCCAACTGCTGATACTCCTGCCTGACCTGCTGCAGACACCGCGGATGGCTCAGCAGCTGATAGAGCATGAAGGCGGCCGCCGACGCCACGGTATCAAAACCCGCCAGGTAGGCCGCCAAGGGTACGATCTTCAGATCGTCATCGTCCCAGTCACCCAGTTCATCGGGCGGCGGGTATTCCAGATACTGCCCCACCAACGTGCTGGCTCTGAGCGCTGGATCCCTGCGGACCCGCGCCACGAGCTTCAGTGAATTTTCATTCATCCGCTTTTGCGCTGCCCGATAGAACGGGTTATTCAAGGCCAGCCACATTGGCACATGCCCATAGGTGGCAAAGATCAGGGTGTGAACTACGGTGGACAGGTCCTTGCTCGAAAACGGAAATGGCTCGCCATTGAGCACGTTGGACAGAATATCCACGGTCTGTGACTGAGATTCCTTCAGCGGATCGAATTCATACCCCGGTCGCCATTGGCCGGCATGTTTGCGGACGCAGTCATAGACCTCATCGCGTCTTTCCCGCTCCAGGCCCCGGTTCAGGAACCGGCTATGGATATTCCGGTAGAACTTGTGATTCGGGCCGTCAAAACTGCCGGGCAGGCGGCTTTTCACCGCCTTCATCAGCACCGCCATGGAGTCTGTGGTGCTCAGGAGCTCATCGGTCTCCAGCAGATCGATCGCTTCCTGTCCGCACAGGCAGGTCATTTCCAGGCCCAGAATCCGAAACCGGAAGGCATCGCCATAGGTCTTACGGGTGGTATTCAGGAACGACAGCACGTCTCCGGTGAACTGGCGCAGCGGCCCGATGATCGGCGCGGCCTTAATGAGGGGCGGGCGCCGGCCCTGGCCAGCGCCGGCCTGAAACTTGCCCGCCGCACGACCCGCATGGGGGCATGGCTCTGGCGTTGCGCCTGTCGTCACTTCTTCCAGCATGGCCTCTTCCTCGTCGCTTGGATGCGTGGCAATCGCCGACGACCTACAACATAAATACTTTTTTGTTGTAGGCAAGCTAGTCTGGTAGTAGGGTCGCGTCAAGAGCTGGCGTGCTCATGCCCGGAAAGGCTGGCCAGCCCGGAGTACAAGCAATCGCGAGCAAGGGAACGATGCAGCAAGGAAATAGCCGCAAGGCAAAGGCCGACACACGCGAATACGCAGCGGTAAAGCAGGGCTTGGTCCGTGCGGCCATCGCGCTCATGGAAGGCGACGGTTTTCGCAAATTTCGATTCGAAGCACTGGCGGAGAAGGTCGGCTGTAATCGGGCCACCATCTATCGCTACTTTGATAGCAAGCAGGACCTCATCACCGAAGTGATGCTGAGCTTGATGCAGGAAATCACCCGCGACATCATTCGCCAGACCGCGGGCACCCAGATCAGCACACAGACATTCACGGATTCGCTCCACAGTATCATCACAAAGCTGCGCAGCGAGCCACGCTACGCGATCGTGATGGATGCGCAGAATATAGAGACCTTCGCAGAACTTTCGCGTGAACATTTCTCAGCCATCACCACCACGATGCTGGAGCAGTTCCTGATCGAAGGCCCTGCTGGCAAGGTGCTCAAAGACGGCATCGACGTTGCGGAAGTCGTCGGCTGGTTGATGCACCAGATCATTTCTTATGGTTTTTTCGGCTTGCCCGGAGATTCCGAACAACAGCAGAAGGACTATCTACTCAAAATGGTCGTATCTATCGTTTTATAGGTCCACCACGCGCTGAATCTGCATCGCACTCATTCCCCGGACTCCCGGCGCGCAAATGGAGTGCCCAGGAATTCGTGGACGCCCGCCCTGGGCGCTTTACCCCGCCGGCTCTTTGACCGATCGGGTTAAAGTGTCCACGAAACTCTGGGAGCTCCAACAGCTGCCCCATAGATTTCATACCAATACCGTCTGTGGCGACCTGTCGGTCGAGGTTGGTGGTCTGCCCTGTAGCAGCTCAGCCAGCGACCGCCGCATGAAGACCGACACTTGCAGCCGCCTCAGCAGCGTTTGAAAGGAAGCCGTGGATTGGCTGACGGAGCGTGCATGCGTCAAGAGCAGGTAGACGCACAACGCGATCTCGATTTGCGCTTTCACGGCGTTGAGTTCGGCTCCAGGAAAGGCCTTGATCTTGAGGTTCTGCTTGATGTCCTTGAACAACAGTTCCACCTGCCAGCGCGCCTTGTAGGCATCGGCGATCATCGGCGCGGCCAAGTGCAAGGCATTCGCTCAGAAGGGTGGTTCGCGCAGCGGCGAATCCAGTGAGCACAACGGTTTCTTGAAACCGAACGGGCGGCCCGCCGCAGGCGGCTGGCAGCCTGCGCACGGCTTTGCGAGAGGCGCGGCGTACATGTTCTCGTTGACTCTGGCCAGGCTCGACGCTGTCCGCGACAAGATTGCTGGCCAATGGTGGCAAGGCACTGATTCGGCGGCACTGGGCAGGACAAATCGATTCGGCGTGTCCCCACTGTTTTCCGGTCTGGTCATCGTCGGTTCTGGCATGGGCATGCCGGAAATGGTGGTTTCGATTGCAGCCGCGCTCGGCGGGCAGGCCGATATTGCGCCTGGCAATCTCGTTGGCGGCAACCTCGCCAACATCCCTCTTTTCTCGGACATTGCGCCGTCATGACCCCGCTGGCAATCGCGGCGCTGGGACGGGATGCGTTGGTCATGATCGCCGCAAGCCTGCTGTTCATGATTCTGCCGGGGAGTGACAATCGGTCTCGGCTGGGCTCCGCGGTGCTCCTGCTCGCGTTGCCCGCCTTTCTGGCATGGGCATACCTGAGCGAAAAGTTTCACGATGCGCCCTCGGCAGCCAGGCACCAGGCCGAAGCTGGTGAGCTCGCTCTGGTGCCGACCTCCGCTGGCTGGTCCGCTCTGGCAATAGCAATCGATCTGACCTTGCCGATCGCAGCGGCCATGCTCAAGGGCGCAGAGGCATCGCACATGGAGCGGGCGGGCCTGAAGCGGTCATCGGCCTGATCCTCGTCGCCGTGGATACGCTGTCTGAGCTTGCGAGCTCCGTTATCGCCGCGCTGCGACGGCAGGCAGACGTTGCAGTTGGCAATATCCTGGGCAGCGCTATCTTCAACCTGCTCGGGAAACTCGGAAGCGCCAGCTTCCTGCAGCCGCTGGAAATCGGGGCCGAGTCATAGTGCTCGATCAATGGGTCATCTGGGGGGCGCCGTGTTGCACCTGGGTTTCCGGTACAGCCGTTGGCCGCTCAGTCGCACGGAGCGAGGTACGCTGCTGGCTGGTTACGCGCCGTGTATCGGCGCGAACCTCCTCGGGGCAAGCTGCAGGCTGACCGGGATGAGCCGAGCCCGGACCTAGCCACTGGCGAGCAATGGTCTACCCGATGCCGGCCTGGGCCCTGCCATCATTGCCGCGGACCATACAGTCCAGCGCTGCAGCACAGCCAATTTCGGCCGTGCAACTTGGTACCGCTAAACTTGGGCGCTGCCGTTCGCGGTCTTGGTTCATCTCGCGGGGAGCCACATGGACTTATTCAACCTGGCGCAATTGAACATCGCCCAGCTCGTCGCGCCGCTGGATTCACCAAAGCTGGCCGATTTCGTTGCGAATCTCGAGCGCATCAACCGCCTCGCGGATACGACCCCCGGCTTCGTGTGGCGACTCCAAACCGACGCCGGGGACGCCACCGGCATCAAGGACTTCGGCGCAGACTTCATCGTCAATCTGTCGGTCTGGCGGGACCTCGCGTCGCTGCGCAACTTTGTGTACCGCTCGCAACACGCACAGATCATGCGCCGGCGGAAAGAGTGGTTCACGCGCATTCCGGAGGCATACACCGT
>JBFIIN010000037.1:0-14747 GCA_041601225.1 Oceanococcus sp. | reverse complement strand
TGCCTCCAACAATCTGCACCGCAATGTCATTTTCGCCAATGAGGTCGTGCCCGAGTTGCCGCCGGCCTATCAGGAGTTCCCCAGTCCTGAGGTCTTGTGGCGCGAGCTCAGTTCGGTCTGTCGCCCCGAGGATGGCTGTGAATATCTGACCATCCCGCACAATTCGAATTTGTCGGCGGGCACCATGTTTGAAACCCGTGATCGCTTTGGGGCGCCGTATACCGCGGAGTTTGCCGCGTCCCGCCGAGTCAATGAACCGCTGGCCGAAATCTATCAGCACAAGGGCCAGTCGGAATGTCTGGGCACCATGGGCGCCGGCGCCCAGGACGAGCTGTGCGGATTTGAACTGCTGCCCTACAACAATCTCACCGGTGATCGTTTCATGGGATTCAATACCGGCCCACCCATGGAACAGGATTTCCTGCGCGAAGCACTCAAGGAAGGCCTGCTGCTGGAGGCGCAGCTGGGTGAAAATCCCTTCAAATATGGCTTCATCGGCAGCTCCGACACCCATATCGCGACGCCGGGCAATGTGCTGGAAAATGACTTTCCCGGCCATGGCGGAGCCGGCATGGCGGCTGGTGACAGCGTGCCGGCAGGCCTGACCGATGTGGTCGAAGCCAGCCCTGGCGGTCTGGCCGTCGTCTGGGCGGAGCAGAACACCCGCGAGTCCCTGTTTGCGGCGATGCTTCGGCGCGAGGTGTATGCCACCAGCGGCTTGCGCCCGATCGTGCGTTTTTTCGGTGGCTGGAACTTGCCGCAGGACATGTGTGCCGGCGGCAATTTCGCGGCTCAGGGCTACGCGGGCGGTGTGCCCATGGGGGGGGATCTGAGCGCCGCGCCGGGCAGTGCAGCTCCCCGTTTTGCGGTGTCCGCCCTGCGTGACCCCGGCGCGCCCGGCGAGCCCGCCCAAGCGCTGCAACGGATTCAGATCATCAAGGGCTGGCTGGAGAACGGCGAGAAGCACGAGGCGGTTTTTGAAGTCGCCGGCGATCCCGACAATGGCGCCGGCGTCGATGTTGACAGCTGTGAAACCTCCGGCTCGGGCTTCGCCAGCCTTTGCGCGGTCTGGGAGGATCAGACCTTCGATCCGGCGCAGCACGCTTTCTATTACGCACGCGTGGTCGACAATCCCAGTTGCCGCTGGCACGCCCAGCAATGCGCGGCCGCGGCGGTGGATTGTGCGAATCCGGATTCGGTGCCGGCGGAGTTCCAGGGCTGCTGCGATCAGGATTTCCCGAAGGTCATTCAGGAACGCGCCTGGACCTCGCCCATCTGGTACCGCCCCCAGCCTTAGCCGGGACTTTCCATGCTTGCCCAGCTTGCGCGCCTGGTCCGAATGCTGTTGCGGGAGCCGCTGCTGCATTTCGGCTTGCTGGGCATGCTGCTGTATGCAGCGTCCGCTCTGGTGCAGATCCAGCGATTGCCCGGCACGCAGCCGATCCGGATCAGTCAGGCCGACATAGAGCAGCTAACCGCACAGTGGCGCCGTGACGCCGGGCGTGCGCCCACCTCCGCAGAGCTGGAGGGCCGTATTCAAGGCCTCATTGATCAGCGCCTGTTGCTGCAGGAGGCACTGCGGCGCGGCCTGGATCGCAGCGATGGCGTCGTGCGTCAGCGCCTGATTCGCAATATGCGGTTTATAGACCCACAGACCACCGCGACCGATGCGGAACTGTTGCGCATGGCGCGCGCACTGAACATGGCGGCCAGCGATCCGGTGGTGCGGGGACGCCTGATTCAGCGCCTGCAACATCGCATCGAGAGTGCGGCCAGCGCGACCGATGGGACCATTCTCGCTGCCGCGACGGAAGCCCAGTGGCGTTATAGTTTCGAGCACCGGTATTTCGGTTCCGGCGCCCGGCCTGCGAATCTGCAGCCGGCTCTGACTATGCTGGAAGCCGGGCAAGGCACGGCACAGCTGCCGGGTGCGCAGCCTTTTGCCCTGGGCCGGACCTTTGCCGGGCAGAGCGCCGCTCAGCTCAACCGTCGTTTCGGCAGTACATTTCGCGCCGCCGTGCAGGCCGCCGAGCCCGGGCATTGGTTCGGTCCCGTGCTATCCAATTATGGCTGGCACCTGGTGCGCGCCCTGCCGCCCCAGCGCGTGGTCATCGACCGTGGTCCGCGGCGTCGCCAGGAGCTGCAGGCCGCGCGCGAACGCGCTTACCTGGCGCAGGCGATGCAGGCGCTGCGCGCCGAATACCGCATCGTGGTTGAAGCCGGTGAACTGACGGAGCTCAGCCTGTGATGTGGCGCGCCGTGGCAAGCCTGCTTGTGAGCCTGTGGCTTGGGCTGCCGCTGAGCGTCAATGCTCATCCCCTGGCGCCGGCACTGCTGGAACTTCACGCCAGCCCCGCGGGGGCTGTGGAGGTGTTGTGGCGTCAATACGCGGTGCAACAGGCGGGGAATCTCGAAGTCACGCCGCGCTTGCCCCCGGACTGCAAGCCGGAGTCCGCGGTAACGACCGAACTCGAAGCCCATGGCGCGCTGGTCAAGCGCTGGCGCATGCAATGTCCGCCCGGCGACTGGACCGGGCGGCGGATTGCCGTGGCCGGGCTGCGCGCCGACGGCATGAATGTCATCGTGCGGCTGACGGATCAGCACGGTGAACGGGCGCAGCGCCTGCTGAGCGCGGGGGACACCGATTTTCTGGTCCCATCGCCCGCGGCGCCTGCTGCGGTTCTGAGCCGATACCTGAAACTGGGTGCGGCCCATCTGGCCGGCGGGCTGGATCATCTGCTGTTCCTGGTCGGTCTCCTGATGGTGGTGCGCGGTCGGGGGCGATTGTTCGGCTGTGTGACCGCGTTCACGGTGGGGCATAGTTTGACCCTGGCGCTGGCGGTGCTGGGCCTGGTGCGCGTCGACAGCATGCTCATGGAACTGGGCATAGCCCTGAGCCTGCTGATCCTGGCGCGTGAGTTGCTGGCCCGCAGACCTGGCCTGCTGCGCCGGAAACCGCTGCTCATGGCGGGCCTGTTCGGTCTGTTGCATGGCCTGGGTTTCGCGAGCGCGCTGCACGATATTGGTATCCCCGCCCAGCAGATTGTCCTCGCGTTGCTGGGTTTCAATTTGGGAATCGAGCTGGGTCAGCTGCTCGTGATTGCGGCTGCCATTTTGTGCACCAGATGCTGGCTGCTATGGGGGCCGGAGCAGACCGGCTTGGGCCGGGCTGGACCCTTGATTCCGGCTTACATCTTGGGCGCTGCCGCTGCATACTGGACCCTGGTCCGGGCCACGGCCTTGCAGCTGGCTGCGCCGATGCTGTGACGGAGCGCACGTTTTGGGGGCACCGGGGCTGTTATAAAAGGTGGACGATGCCATCAATCGGGAGCGGGAGTGGAATGAGAATTTTGAGCATGGGACTTCTTCTGGCGCTGGCCGCGCCAGCATTTGCGGCTGAATCGATCGATGCCGTCATGAGCTGCGTACGGGGCAACATCCCGCAGGCCATTCGTGTGCAGCAGCTCGAACTCATTACCGTGGGCCTTGCGGGCGAGGAAAGCGTATTCCGCGGACGCGCCTTTGCCGCAGGCGACAAAAAGGCGGATGGCTCGCAGGTGATCAAGGGCATGCTGCGCCTCGACGAGCCCGCAAATCTGAATGGCGCGGCGTATCTGGTTCGCGATGCGGCCAGATATGAAAGCGATGGCATGTTTGTATTCCTGCCGGCCGTAGGCCGGGTGCGGCGCATCTCCGGCTCATTCGGCGACGGCCGTTTGTTCGGCTCGAATATCAGTTATTTTGATTTCAAGCAGCTGGCCGGAGCCTTTGGCGATTTCGATGGCGAACTGGAGTCGACCGAAGAGCTGGCGGATCGGCGCGTCCACATCGTGCGTTTTCGCCCTGCCGAAGGGGCGGACACCCCTTATACCGCGGTGCGCGCCTGGATCGATGCCGCGACCTGCCTGCCGCTGCAAGCTGACTTTCTGGAGGACGGCGTGTCACGCAAGCGCATGACGGCGCCGGCCAGCGGAATCAGCAAAATCGGTGATCAGTGGTATCTGTCACAGATGCAGATGCAGGATATGCTCGACGGCACCAAAACCATCATGAAGGTGGCCCAGATGCTGACCAGCGAAGAACTGTCCAGCCGTCATTTCGACCCGCAGCACTTCCACGAGGTTCGCTAGACGCGTGCTGCAAGCCCCGCAGTCCGGAGCGCGCGGCGGCATTCATCCCAACGGATGAGGCTCTGCGCGCAAGCGTCTCCCACACTGCCTGTTCACTGATCTGGGGGTAGGCAGGATGCGGGAGCAGGATTTTCCGAACGGGGCGGTCGTCGTATTCGGCGGTAGCGGGGGCCTGGGCAGCGGGGTCGCGCGAGCCTTTGCGCAGGCCGGTTCAGCGGTGGCGATCGCCTACCGTTCCAAGCATGATGTGGCCGAGGCCATCGCTGCAGAGCTTCGCGAGCAGGGCGTGGACTGCACAACCCACGCCACGGATGTCGCCGATCCGGAACGGGTCAACAAAGCCCTGGGGGATGCGGTGGCCGCGCATGGCCGGATTCACACCGTGGTGTTCGGCGCGGGGCCGGTGGTCGAACAGGTGCATCTGGCTGACACCGCGCTGGAATTGTGGCAACGCTCGCTGGCCATAGAAACCGCCGGTTTCATCAATGTGGTGTCGGCCGCGATTCCGCACCTGCGCGAAGCTGGCGGAGGGTCCTTCGTGCACATGGGCTCTGCGGGCCACTTGTGGTGGCCAGCCAGAGACGGTCTGTCGGTGGTTCCCAAGGCGGCCAACGAAGCCCTGGTCCGGGGGATCGCCAAGGAAGAGGGCGTCAACAACATCAGGGCCAATTCCGTACTGATTGGCGTTATCGATGCCGGCATGTTTCATACGCTCAGCGAACAGGGCGCCTTTCCGCAGAGTTGGGTCGATGAAACGCACAAGCTTCTCGCGCTCAAGCGCTGGGGCCAGGCCAGTGAGGTGGGTGACGCGGCGGTGTTTCTCGCCTCGCGGCGCGCGGCCTATATAACCGGCCAGCAGCTGAACGTTTCCGGCGGGTTCGGAATCTGAACACCCGGACTCTGCACCGGGCGGCGGTCACCGGCGGCAGCGGACGGCTGGGCTGTGTGCTGGTACGGGCTTTGCTCGAGCAGGGCTGGCAGGTTCGGGTTCTTGTGCAGGGTGCAAATGCGCCCCCGGCGCTTGCCGGTTTGAAGCTCGATCTTGTGCGGGGTTCGGTGACCGACCCCGGGGCCGTCGCAAGGCTGGTCGCGGACGTCGATGTGGTATTCCATCTGGCTGCCAGGATAGAACTTGATCGGGATCCCGGCGGGCAGATCTACAGGGTCAATGTCGAAGGCACACGACTGGTGGCCCAGAACTGTCTGAAGCGCCAACTGTTGCTGGTGCATTGTTCATCCCACCACGCCCTGCAGATTCGCCCGCTTGACCAGCCCTTTGACGAATCTCGACCGCTGGCCCTGGAGGACAGCTGCGTCTACCACCGCTCCAAGGCTCAGGGTGAGCAGCTGGTTCACGATCTGGTTCGGGAGCGCGGTCTGCAGGCCGTGGTCGTCAATCCCGGCACCTTGGTGGGCCCTGCGGATTACGCGCCCTCCCTGCTGGGACGCGGACTGCTGGACCTTTATCACGGTCGGCTGCCCGCCTTGCTGAATATCGAGAGCGATTGCGCTGACAGTCGCGACGTGGCTTCAGGGATTATCGCTGCCGCGCGCAGCGGGCGAATTGGTGAGCGCTACCTCCTGTCGGGCGAGGTGGCCACGATGCGCGACATCGCCGCCATCTGGGGCCGGCTGACCAAGGCCCGGTTGCCGCGCCTGATGCTGCCACTATGGGTAGGCTGGCTGGCATTGCCGGTAACGCTGGGCAGCGCCCGACTGCTGCGGCGCAAGCCCTTGTTCACGCCGAATATGCTCAGGCACAGCATGACCAATCGCCATGTGAGCTGTGCCAAGGCGCGGGACGAGCTGGGCTATGCCAGTCGCGCCCTGGAGGATTCGTTGCGTGATCAGCTGGAGTTTTATCGCAGCCAGGGCTGGACGGAGTCCGCCGCCGCCTATTAGGGCTAACTCATTTGGGTGATGTGCCGGGCTCAGGCAATTCTCAAACTGAAACCCAGTCTTTCAGGGAATTTGCAACATGGCCGCCGTAATGAAACCTGCTTCCGACGTCGTTGCATTGCACGAAATTCAGGCGGACGATCCGCCGGAGCGTTTCGCCCGCGGCTGGCACTGTCTCGGTCTGGCCGATGACTACAAGGACGGCAAGACGCATCGAATCGACATCTTTGGTACGCGCGTGGTGGTCTTTCAGGGTGAGGACGGCGCCTTGAACGCCGTGCATGCCTGGTGTCCGCACATGGGCGCCGACCTGTCTCTGGGCGAGGTCAAAGGCAATTCTCTGGTCTGCAAGTTCCACAACTGGGCCTGGGCTGGCGATGGTGGCTGCACCGACATTCCCTATGCCAAACGCATCCCGCCCAAGGCGCGGATTCGGGCTTACCCCACCTGCGAAGAAAATCAGATGCTGTTTATCTGGAACGACCCGGAGAACCGGCCGCCCCTGCCCGAGCAGGCCATACCGCGTCTGAAGCAGGCCTTTGATGAAGGCTGGTCCGACTGGTCCGTGGTCAAGTGGAAGATCGATATCAATTGCCGCGAGCTGATCGACAATATTGCCGATATGGCCCATTTCGGGCCGGTGCATGGTTCGACGACCGTGGCGTATTTCGCGAACATCTTTGAGGGTCACAAGGCCACCCAGATCATGGTCGGCGAGAATGAAACTTTGGGTGGCAAAGGCAACTTCCTGACCACCGTCGCCACCTACTATGGGCCGGCCTACCAGATCACCCATATGTTCGGGGAAATGGGTGGCATGCCCGTGGAATCGATCCTGCTCAACAGCCACACGCCGATTGATGCCAACAGTTTCGAGCTGCGATTTGGCGTGATTGTCAAAAAATTTCCGGGCATGTCCGATGAACAGTGCGAGGACATGGTCAAAGGCTACGTGGACCTGACCAATGCGGCATTCGCGCAGGATGTGGAAATCTGGCACAACAAGGTCAGGGTCGACAATCCCTTGCTCTGCGACAGCGACGGTCCCGTGCATCGCAATCGCCAGTGGTATAACCAGTTCTACCAGGATTTCAGTGAACTCAGCGACAAGGTGAAGCAGCGCCAGGTCGTGGAAATTGATAACGGCCTGGAAGACAAACCACCGATTGCACACGCCTTCGAGGGCTGATCAGCTCCGGGCGACTCCAGCGCCACAACTCGGCGACAAAAATTTGACGTACGGCCGGTCACGCTGATTCCCAACGCTTGAGCAACGGGAGAGGCGCGATGGGCAGACGACTTAAGATCGAACGTCAGGCTGACGGCGATCTGCTGTTGCGCGCGGAAGGATTGCGGTCGGCTTGCGCGGTGAATGCCGCCCTGCGCTGGTTGGGTCGATCCACGGGCAGCGCCTTGCTCAAGCAGGTCTCCTGTCGCCGTACGGGCGACGGACGATTTACCGTGCTCGCGGCCGCACGACCGCATCCGGGCTGAGGCCGGCTAGATCCGCGGGCTGGCCTGCCGCTCGCGCTCCAGGCGGCGCTGGACCGACCGCGGTGAACCGGTGTTTCTTGCCAGCAGCCCATAGGCGGTGGGTACCACAAACAGCGTGAAGGCGGTCGCAGCAATAACCCCGCTGAAGACCACCACACCGATGGCAAAGCGCGTTTCCGCGCCCGCGCCGGCGGACAGAATCAAGGGTAGCGAACCGGCGGCCGTCGTGATGCCGGTCATTACGATGGGTCGAAAACGGAGCCGTGCCGCCGTGCTCAAAGCCTCGTCAAATGGCTGGCCTTCATCACGCAACTGATTGGCGAACTCCACAATGAGGATGCCGTTCTTGGCGGACAGCCCGACCAGCATGACCAAGCCAATCTGGCTGTAGATATTCAGCGACGAACCCGTCACCCAGAGTCCGTACAGAGCTCCGGAAATGGCCAGAGGTACGGTGAGCATGATGACGAACGGATGGATCCAGTTCTCGAACTGGGCGGCCAGCACCAGATACACCACGACCAGGCCCAGCAGGAACACGAACAGCAGGGATGCGCCGGATGATTTGAGGTCCTGCGACTGGCCCTTGTAGTCGAACACCGCTTCCGCGGGCAGAACTTCGCGGACTTTGCCGGCCAGATAGTTCAGCGCCGTCCCCAGAGGCAGGCTGTCGGCCAGATTAGCCTCGAAGGTGATCGCGCGGACGCGGTTGAAACGATTGAGTTTGGCGGCATCCGCGGTTTCGGTCAGCGACAGCAGATTGCCCAGCGGTATCAGTTGCCCGCTGCTCCGCGAGCGGACATAAATCTGGTCCAGATCGGCGGGATCGTTTTGCAGCTCGCGCTCACCTTCGACGATGACATCGTACTCCTCACCGGCATCGATATAGGTGGTCATCCGCCGCGAGCCCAGCATGGTCTGCAGGGTATTACCAATGTCGGCAACGGCGACTCCCAGTGCTGCGGCCCGATTGCGGTCGACCTGAACGTGCAGCTGTGGCTGGGTTTCCTTGTAGTCCCAATCCAGGCCCTCCAGTCCGGGGTTGTCGGCGGCAATGGCGGCCAGCAGAATGTCGCGCCATTGGGCCAGTGTCTCGAAATCTCCGCCGCCCAGGACAAACTGCACCGGTTTCTGCACCCCGCGGCCAAAGCCCTGACGCATGATGGGATAGGCGCGGACCCCCGGCAGGTCGCCGACCAGGTGCCGGTATTCGGCCATGATTTCCCAGGCGGATCGGCGTTGCGACCAGTCCTCGAGGACATTGATCACGATACCGGAATTGAAGGTTTGCACCCCGAAACCCCAGGGCGTGCGTACCAGCAGGCGTTTGACCTCTCCCGCTTCCACGAAGGGCATCAAGCGGCTTTCGATTTCGGTCATGTAGTCGTTCATATAGGCGTAGGTGGCGCCCTCGGGACCATTGACAGAGAGGAAGAAGGCGCCGCGGTCTTCCGCCGGCGCGTACTCCTGCGGCACGATCCGCAGCAGAGCTGCGGTGGCCGCCATCAAGCCCAGCAGAACAAGCCCGACATAGGCCGGCCGCCGCAGGCAGTAGCCCAGTGCCCGGGTGTAGGCCGCCGAGACCTTGGCGAAGCCTGCGTCCACCCAGGCCGCGCCACGGGCGGGCTGGGCGCCCCGGGTTTTGAGAACGCGCGAGGCCAGCATTGGCGACAGGGTCAGCGCCACCACGGTCGAGAAGAACACGGCTGCCGCCAGGGTCAATGCAAACTCGGAGAACAGGCGGCCGATGTCACCGGTCAGGAATGAAATCGGCACAAAGACGGCAACCAGCACCACGGAGGTGGCGACTACGGCGAAGGCAACCTGGCGGGCGCCATGGTAGGCGGCAACCAGGGGTGTTTCGCCCAGGGTGGTGCGGCGATGAATGTTTTCCAGCATGACGATGGAGTCATCGACCACCAGGCCCACGGCGAGCACCAGTGCCAGCAGGGTCAGCAAATTAATGGAGAAACCCAGTGCCGCCAGGGCAATGAAGGTGGCGACCAGCGAGACCGGCACGGTCAGAGCCGGCACCAGCATGGCGCGGGCGCTGCCCAGAAAGGCATAGATGACCAGCACGACCAGCAGAACTGCGATGGCCAGGGTTTTCCAGACCTCGGCGATTGCGGCTTCGATAAATACGCTGGAGTCGTAACTTTGTTTGATCTCCATGCCTGGCGGCAGGCTGGGGTTCAGGCGCGCCATCAGCGCTTTGGCCGCGCGCGATACCTCCAGCGTATTGGCCTTGGACTGTTTGCTGATGCCCAGGCCCACCATGGGCACGCGGTTGCCTCTGAACGAGGTGCGTGGTTCCACCGCGGACTTGAGGACGCGCGCGACGTCACCCAGACGCACGAGATGCCCGTTGCTGCCGCGCGCCACGACCAGCTGCTGAAAATCTTCGGCCGACCCATAGCCGCGTCTCACCCGGACGGTGAACAGCTGATCCGCGGATTCGATCTGCCCGGCGGGAAGCTCCACGTTTTCCCGGACGAGCGCGTCCTGAATATCAAGCGCCGTCAGGCCATGTGCGGCCAGCGCCCGCCGATCCAGCCAGATGCGCATGGCGTACTCCAGACCGCCGCCGACCCGGACCCGCGCCACTCCGGGCAGGATGGAGAACTGGTCCTGCAGATGGCGGCGGGCGTAATCGGTCAGCTCCAGGATATCCATCTCGGTGCTCACCAGATTGAGCCACATGATCACTTGGCCGTCAGACTCCTCCTTCTGGACCTCGGGTGGGTCAGCCCCGCTCGGCAAATTATTCAGCACGCCCGAAACCCGGTCGCGCACATCGTTTGCTGCGGCGTCGATGTCCCGGCTGATTCCGAATTCGATCTGGATGTCCGAGCGGCCATCACGACTCGATGACTCGATGGCGCGGATGCCCGCTATGCCGGCGACCCGATCCTCAATAACTTCGGTGATCCGGCGCTCGACCACAGAGGCCGAGGCTCCGCCATAGGTAGTCGTTATCGATACGATGGGCGGATCGATATCCGGGTATTCCCGCAATGGCAGTCGCTCATAGGCCAGCAGGCCGAAAGCCAGCAGCAGCAGGCTGATGACGGCGGCAAAAACAGGCCGCCTTACGGCCAGGTCCGAGATGATCATCTGGCGGCTTTGCGCAGCAGCTCTGCGACGGTCGCTGTACCGTCATGGACGGCTATGACATCCACCGACTGACGGTCGCTCAGCTTCGCGCCCCCATGAATTACCACCTCTTCACCCGCGCTGATACCCCGGATCACTTCGACCATGCCATTGCGGCGCGAACCTGTTTCGACCACGCGCCGCTGCGCAAGCCCGTCGGCATGGATAAACAGCAGCCGCTGATCACTGCGCGCAAGAATCGCGGACTCCGGCACTGCGAGACTGTCCCGTCGTGCCGCCAGAATTTCCAGTTCCACGAACATTCCCGGGCGCAGGTGCAAATCGGCATTGGCCAATATCGCACGTGCGTTGAGGGACCGCGTCACCGGATCAACCTGTGTGCCAATGGCGCTGAGTTCAGCCTGGAATTCGTGTCCCGGGAAGGCCGCGGAACGAACCCTGAGGGGCAAACTGGCCTCAAGGCCGGCCAGGCGCGAGGCCGGAACCGTGAAATCCACGTTGAGCGTGGCAATTGCGTCAATTGTGATCAGGACATCGCCCGGCTGCACCAGGGCGCCGACCGAAAAGCGGCGCAGACCAAGGTGGCCGGCAAATGGCGCGCGCAGGCTGCGATCCAGCAGGGCGGCCTCGGCCAGTTCAACGGCGGCGCTGGCCGCGTCCAGTTCGGCGACCGCAATATCCAGTTCGGCGGCCGACGCGTTGCGCTGCTCAAGCAACTGTCCGACGCGCTCCAGCTTGCGGAATTTCTCCCGCTTGCGGGCCCGGGCGGCCGCCAGTTCCGCGCGCTCCACCGCATCGTCAAGCCGGATCAGGAGTTGACCGGCCTCCACATAACTGCCGTCGGCGAACAGAATCTCGCTGACCCGTTCGGTAACGGTCGGCGATAAATCCACCGACTCCAGCGCGCGGGTGGTGCCCAAAGCCTCGATGGCGTCGCTGAATTGCTGGTGCTGCACGGCCGCCACAATCACGGCCGCGGGTCGCGGTCCCGCGGGCCGCGCCGCGCCGGACTCATCGGGTTGGCTGGTGGTCAGGCCTATGCCGATGAGTAAGCCAACGATGGCCAGCCCCAGCAGAAATCCGCGCATGTCAATCTTCTCCTTGATGCGAACCGCGCATAGCGCCAACGGAATCGATTCAATCTAGGTGCTGAGTATGGCCCGATGTGGCGTCGGGCGGAGAGACACCATGGTCGACAACAACAAGTTCCGCAGAGTGTTCCGCGCCGGCCTTAATCGCTGGCATGGGGCGGCCAGCTGAGCTGCCATGGCAATTTCCAGAGGTGTTGCCGACGCTCAGGGACTGCTGCCAAAACGCGTTCATCGCAGTGGCCAGGGTGGCATCTGTGGTTTTTGCTTCGCGGTCGCTTGCTACGCGCTTCCTCGTCAAATAGTTCGACTATTTTCCTCAGAATCGCCCAGAAATCGTCGCACGGAGCGAAAATCTCGCGACGATCGGGCAAGTCCGACAGACTGCTAGCCCGGCTTGTTCATGAACCTGCGCGATGATCGCGCAGGACATTGGATTCACGCGGAGTTTTACGCTAGCGGGAATAGCCGGGACTATTGCCGCTTGAGAAAAATAATGTCGTGTGGATTCAAAGAACAAGCGAGGGCGTGTCATGTTCATGAACAATCCGGGCTAGTTTCTCGCGGCGCCGGTCAAGGCGAACAATCCGCAGCGGTCCAAGTGGTCTGAGCAGGAAGTGCCAGGCGGCCGGCAGGTGGCTGGCGACAAGGACGGGTCCAGTTGCGGGAAATTCGCGCCATAGCTGGCGAAAATGGGCCAGGTTGACGAGTTCGTCGACCAGTTGCGCGCGAGCACACTGCGCGTGGTCACGGCTCAGCCATCGCAGGTAGCTGCTCTTGCCGCTGCCGCTGCGGCCACAGAACACCAGAGTACGCGGTTCCGTCAGGTCCTGGGACGCGAGCTGCAGATAGTCGTGGAATGGGCGTTCAGGCATCCAGGAATTCCTCGAAGCCGAAGTCGGTCCGGGGGGGGGGGCGGGAGCTGGCGCAATTCGTGTTCATTCTCGACCTTGGTGTCAAACACCAGAGCGTCATCGATCTTCAGGATGTGCGCGTCCGCAAGCGGATCGCCCCTCAGCTCCACAGTCACCCCGTCCATGGTCACGCTCCCGTTTGCGCTTTGCTGGAGTTTAGCGCCGCAGCGCCGCCGCGACGGTAGTTCTCATTCCGAAGCGGTTCAGGCTGAGTTCCGTTCTCGCCGGCCCGGAAAGTCGGCGGGGCATCCAGTCGGGTACCGGACGATGTGCTGCATCGGGCAGACGGCCCATGCTTCGGGTTGACCTAAATCAAGATTCGGCACGACGCGAATGGCTAGCCTGCCCATCAGAGGCGGCCGCATGGGCCATTTCAGCTGGGGCGCGCGGGCCTGATCATGGGCCGCGAGCGGCCAAGCTGGCGTCAGTGATAGCCGGCATTGCCAGATTCCGGGACTGTCGCTGATTCGAGATAACAGACCATGAGCGCGAATTTCGAGAAGTATTCGATCAGCGAATCTCGCGGATCTTCGGAGGCGGCTGGTCCGGCCCGGTTCGAGCGCGCCTGCACCGGAATGCCGTTGGACGACCGGACAGTTCGCGCGCATCTGGCGCAGGCATTGACGATGTTGATCGCGGGGCTGGGTTTTGCATCCGCCTGTGCGGCGCTGAGCTTTGAGCTGGATTATGGCTCCGGTCTGGAGGGCACGCTCAATTCCTTCGTCACCTTGGGCGCCGCGCTTCGTCTGGAGCCGCGTGCCGGCGATCTGCTGGGGAAGTCGAACCAGAATCCGGATACTTGTGGAACCCGCACGGTGAACGGCCAATCGATCAACTTCAACTCCTGCCAGGGCATTAACCAATACGATGTGCTTCCGGCCCAGGCGCTGGTTGCCGCACCGGGTCAATTCACCCGCAATGCCGACGACGGGAACTGGAACTACGATCGCCACGACCTGACCCAGGCCCCATTAAAGCTGACCCAGGACTTGTCGTTGAGCTACGGCAGCTTTGGCGGCTTCGCACGCTGGATGTGGTTTCACGATTTCGTCAACGCTGATTTCACTGAATTCCACCCGAACGAAGTCGGCCCGACGACGCCAGCTTCTGAGCCTTCCCCCTTTCCTCTGCTGCCGCTCACGGGCGGTTCCTATGGCGCCGGAGAGGCGCGTCGGCGTCCGCGCGCCGACGCCGAGGCCGTCAGCCAGATCGGCACGCAGCTTCAGCTCCTGGACGCTTATGTCTATGGCGTCCTGCCCTTCATCGGTGATCGTGAATTGCTGCTTAAGGTCGGTCGCCAGACCTTGTCCTGGGGCGAATCCACGCTGCTGGTCGTGAATAGCCTGAACCAGGTGAATCCGGTGAACGTGAACAGTCTGTTTCGGACCGGCTTTACCGCGGACGAGGTGTTTACGCCGGTCGAAATGATCCTGGCCAGCACGAATATCACCGACTATCTGGGCGCCGAGATCTGGTGGCAGTGGCGCTGGGAGCCGGCCGAGATTCCAACGCCAGGCAGTCTGTATTCGACCCTGGACCTGGGCAGCAACAATCTTCACCAATATGTTCATATCGGCTTCGGTGGCGGGGCTGAGGATCCCTTGCGTCGCGCGAAACCGCTGAATAACCCGCTGAGCCTGCTGACTCCCACGACCACGACCGGTCTGCGCGCGCCTGATCGGCTGGCCTCTGATCACGGTCAATGGGGTATCACGCTGCGCTACTTCGCCGAGGAGCTCGGCAGCGGCACGGACCTGGGCTTCTATTACATGAACTATCACTCGAAGCTGCCCTACGCGAGTTTTTTCGCCGGCGCTCTGTCCTGCGCCAGAACTCACCCCCGGGACAACGGGACCGGCTCCGCGACCGGGCTCGATGCCACCAGCCTTGAGACGCTCGTCGCGGCCTGTCCCAACTTGCCAGCCGTGGATCTGGTGGTGGGCGGCCTGGCCCCGCTGGATCTCGCTCTCGACGAGGTCGGGGGCCTGATCGCTGAAGTCGCCGGCCTGCCGGTGCCCGCCACGGGAGAGGCCTCGGATGCCGTGCCTATCGACACCGTCCGGATCCAGCTCGAGTACCCGGAAGACATCCAGCTGTTCGGCATGAGC
>JBFIIN010000036.1:0-14820 GCA_041601225.1 Oceanococcus sp. | reverse complement strand
CCCTCGATGCCCAGACCGGTGCGACCCAGGGCGCTGATGATGCCCGAGGTGACGGTTTGGCCCAGACCAAAGGGATTGCCGATGGCAACCACGAAATCGCCGACGCGCAATTTCTCTGAGTTGCCGAACGGCACCGCCGTGAGATTTTCGGCGCTCACCTGAATCACTGCGATATCCGATTCGCTGTCGCTGCCCACCAACTGGGCTTCCAGCGCGCGGCCATCGGCCAAGGTCACGGTGATCTGATTGGCCTTGTCGATCACGTGATGATTGGTAAGGATATAGCCCTTGGTCGCGTCAACGATAACGCCTGAACCCAGGCTCTGCGATTCGCGTTGGCGAGGCCGGCTGGGCAGATCGAAGAAGAAGCGAAACATGGGATCCCGCAACAGGGGGTTGTCCTGCGTCTGAATGCGGGTTCTGGTGGCGATGTTCACCACGCCCGGAGTAACCTTGTCGAGCATCGGCGCAAGGGTCTTGCCGCTGCCGGGCCAATGCGCGATCGCGCTGTTGCTGAGCAGCAATAGCGCAAGAGTGCTGAAAAACCAGCTAGGCTTTGTCTTCATGATGATGAGTTCCCGTTACGCGGCGATGGCATCGCCCGAACCGCTGGCGGTAATTCCGCCTTGGCCTGCCTGATGGGGCCGAAGCCTCGAAAATCAAGTCTGCCTGTCCCCCTGGACGACTACTCAGAGCCTGTGGAATGAAAAAAGTTTCTTGTCTGTTGTTGATCTGGTTGTTCCACGGCTCCGTATGGGCCGCGGCAGTTGACCTCAGCCTCTGGGAATTCCGTCCCACCGGTACGGTGTCCGACGGTGGTGAGCCGCTGTCGCTGCGTGACGATCTGGGCCTGGGCGACCAGATTGTCGGACTTCTGCATGTCACGCTCGGGGCATTCGAGCTCGCGTACGCGCCGATAGATCTTGAGGGGCGCGGTGCGCGGGGTGGCGGGGAATCATCCGGCACCGTGGTCGGCGGGCTGGTGCCGGGTCTGGAGACGCCGGAGCCTGGCGGTGGCGATGTGGCAACACGGGCCAAACTCGACGACGTGCAGTTGCGCGCCCTCTGGCGATTCTGGGGTCGCAGCGGGGTGGGGGCATCGCTGCGTTGGCTCAGTGGCTCGATTTTGGTGGAGCGCGATACTGAAAGTCGCCTGGAGAATGTCGATGAACTGTTCCCGATGCTGAGCGTGAACCTGGAATCCGGCCTGACCCGCTCCACGGCTTTTCGGCTGGTTGGGGACTGGATTCGCTACGGTGACGACGAGGTTCATGAATTGCGCCTGGAGCTATCCTGGCGCCAGCGCTGGTTCCAGGCCGCGCTGGGCCTGCTGGAAAAAAGCTATGACGTGCAGTCGGGTGATTTCAGCCTGGATGCACGTCAGGTCGGCCCGTTTCTGCGCGCCGGCGTCGTGTTTTGAGGCCGGCGGAAAATCAGTCGGTCGTAGTCAGGCGGATGCCCAGTCGCAGCTCGGTGTTCTCGTAGAGATCTTCGTAGGCGACATAAATGCCAAAGCCGTCGGTGAGCTTGGCCACGAGCTGCGCCTCGAAACCCAGATCGTTCCCCGCCTGGTCCAGATCCAGATAACGGGCGGCTGCGCCCAGTTCAAAATACTGCCCCAACTCCAGCCGCAGGCCCAGTTCGCTGCCGAAGCCGTCGTCTTTGCCGCTGCCCTGGGTGTCGACCTTTTCGTAAGTGAACAGGGTGTACAGGCTGGCATTGCCCCGCACGTTGCTGGCGAAACCCAGGCCGCCGCGCAAGCGTTCCACTTCGACATCGCCCAAGGCCGTTTCGAAGTCGACGGTCGAATAACGTCCGTAGATAAAGTTGTTGCTGTTCGGAAACGGCAATGACAAGGTCACGCCAAATCCGGTGGCTTCGTCGCCAGCCTTATTTTCGGCTTCGACATAATCGGCGTCTAGATAGTTGTAAATCGGACTTTGCGCCGTGGCGCTCAGAGACAGCATGAGCCCCACCAAGCCGCCCAGGAATCTCACCGCGCGAGCTTCGGCGTGTACAGATGCTTCTGCTTGGAAAAATACGCGGCCAGGTCCGCAATATCCTGTTCACTCAGGTTCACCGCCTGAGCGGCCATTACGGGATTTTTCCGGGAGCCGGCCTGGTATTGCTCCAGCGCCACGACCAGATAGTCCTCGTGCTGTCCGGCCAGAGTCGGGAATGCGCCACTGGCGCTTACGCCGCTGGGTCCATGGCAGGCGGCACAGGTCGCGGCCTTCTGTTCGCCGGCGGCAGGATTTCCGCCCGCCCAGCTGGCGCCTGCTGTGGCAATCATGATCAGGAATACGAATTTGCGCATGGTTATTTCTCCGCGCTCTGGGCCTGGCTCAGAAAGGCGGCGATATCCGCCATGTCCTGATCCGACATGCTGGCCGCCTGGGCCTGCATTGTGGGGTGGGTACGCGCACCCGCCTTGTAGGCTTTGAGGGCGGCGACGATATATTCCGGGTGCTGGCCTCCCAGCCGCGGCACGCGATATGTGGGGTAGGCATTGGCATATCCCACGATGCCATGACATCCCATGCAGGTGTCGGCCTTGGTGCGCCCGACCGCGGCATCGCCCGCTGCACTGGCTGCCACGCTGCTGAGTAGCGCCACCAGGGCACTGGCATAAACCCGATACTTCATCCTGAATCTCCCTGACACGACCAGCTGGCCGATCCGGTGGCTGCGTCGCGACGTGTGGGCCACAACGGCGATGATGGTCCGCGGACGCCATGCGATCTGTGATCCTGGCGAACTGCGGAGATCCGAAAAACCGGCATATGCTCGGGAATTTGCTGCGGCGAGTCAATTCAGAGCGGATCACCGGGAGCTTCGAATGGCGAATTCAGCGCCGAGTTGCGCGCTGGCGCCTGCATCGTGCGTGCAGGTTCCTGCTTAGGATAATATGCGTTCAACCCGTCCGAACATTTATGAGGAAGCGCCCTGCTTGGCTCTACAAACGTCGGTGCCTGAAGGCGATCCGAGCTCCCAGACGGTCGCCGCGGTAGATCTGGGGTCGAACAGCTTCCATATGTCGGTGGTGCGGGTCGGCGACGCTGGCCTGCAGACCATAGATCGTCTGCGTGAACCCGTGCGCCTGGCTGCGGGCCTGGATTCCAACAAACAACTGAGTCCGCAAACCCAGGCTGATGCGCTGGCGTGCCTGGAGCGTTTTGGCCAGAGGATCAAGAAATTGCCACGCGAGCAGGTGCGCGTGGTCGGCACCAATACCTTGCGGCGCATGCGCAAGTCGGGTGCGTTTCTGCGCCTAGCTGAGGCCGCGCTTGGTCACGATATCGAAGTCATCTCCGGAGTCGAAGAGGCGCGGCTGGTTTACGGGGGGGTGTCACATGGGCTGCCCGGCGAAGACGAACGCCGGCTGGTGGTTGACATAGGCGGCGGCAGCACCGAGTTGATTATCGGGATCGAGGGCCGCCCGGTGCTGATGGAAAGTGTGCACATGGGCTGCGTATCGCACACGCAGAATTTTTTTGCGGACGGCAAGATTACCGGGCGGGCATTGAAGAAGGCACGCATGTCGGCCCGGGTTGAGCTGGAATTTCTGGAGCGGAATTATCG
This sequence comes from Oceanococcus sp., assembly GCA_041601225.1. Classification (GTDB taxonomy): domain Bacteria; phylum Pseudomonadota; class Gammaproteobacteria; order Nevskiales; family Oceanococcaceae; genus JBFIIN01. Next base: position 11,238 of record JBFIIN010000036.1, on the reverse strand, counting down.
GCGCCATGGGTGGGATCTGGCGCTAGGTGCTTCAGGCAGCGTGCGCTCGGTCTGGAAGGTGGGAGTGGAAAGCGGTCTCGGCGAAAATCTGATCACGCCAGATTCCATTGACGAAATCTTCCGTCAGGTCAAGGATATCGGTCGGATCGACAGGTTGAATCTCGCGGGTCTGCGTGACGACCGCCAGCCCATTTTTCCCGGCAGTTTGACGGTGCTGGCCGGTATCTTCGACACGCTGCGAATCGAGCAGATGGCAGTTTCGGATCGTGCGCTGCGCGAAGGGGTGATTTACGACCTGCTGGGTCGGCTGGCCGATCGCGATGTGCGCAGCACCAGCGTGTCCGCTCTGGTGGACCGCTTCAAGCTTGATGCCGAGCAGGGCCGGATGGTCGATGATACCGCGCAGCAGCTGTTACGGCAGGTGGCGGTGTCCTGGAACCTCGAGATGCCTGTGGCCCGGCGATTTTTGTCCTGGGCGGCGCGCCTGCATGAAATCGGTCTGGCGATCTCTCATTCCGGGCATCACAAGCACGGAGCCTATGTGCTGCAGCATGCTGACTTGCATGGATTTTCCCGCGAGGATCAGGCCGTACTTGCGGCACTGGTGCGTTGCCACCGGGGCAAGATCGTGCGTGAGGTGTTTGCCGGTCTGCCGCGTGTCTGGATTGGCGCCGCCCAGCGTCTTGCAGTACTCCTGAGACTCGCCGTGCTGCTCAATCGCAGTCGGGATCAAACGCCGCTGCCGGCATTGGATCTCACCATTTCCGACGATACGCTTAATCTGCATTTCGGCGGTGATTGGCTGGATCGTCACCCGCTCACCCAGGGCGATCTGGACATTGAAGCAGGGCGGCTTCGCATGCTTGGTTTGCAACTTGAATTCAGCTGAACGCCTGGCACGATGAATTCCAGCGGTTCTGATTTTCACAGATCGGAGCGAATTGCGTAAGCTTTCTGGTCTGGTGAGCGATTGGGGAAAATATGAGACGCATAGTTCTGGGGGCTGGCATCGGCGCGGTTTTGGTTTTTCTGTGGGGATTTCTGTTCTGGGCCGCCTTGCCGCTGGGTGACAGCGCGATTCAGGGTGTCACCAACAATGACAGCGCGCAAAAGAGTCTGGCCGCCATGTTCGGCGAAACGGGCGTATACATGGTGCCGTACGCGAAAGATCAATCGGACCCGGCATTTCAGACTCTGCACAAGCAGGGGCCAATCGCCACAGTCTATTTTCGTGCCGAGGGCAGCGAACCCATGGCCCCAAGTACCTTTGTCATGGGTCTGGTCCATGAATTCGTGGTGCTGCTCGTGATGGGCTTCGCGGTGGCCATGGTCGGCGGTGGGTTTGCTTCTCGCTTCGGAGTGGGGTTTCTGGCCGGTACCGCGGGCAGCATGTTTGCGCATCTGGGAGGCCCCATCTGGTGGTTGGAGCCTTGGAGAATGGCCTGGGTGAATGTGGGCTACGAAGTTGTCGCCTGGTTATTGGGCGCATTGTGCCTGGCCTGGTTCATCAAGCCGCAGCAATTAAACCACTCCGAAGTTTAGCGGCCGCGCCATTTCCAGTTTCGAGCCATCAATGCCGGTCAAGCCATGCCGGATTCTGATGAGCCGGAGCGTAAAGAAGCGATGTTTCCGGAGCGAGAAGGAGACCTAGAACCCTTTCTGGATTGCAGGGCCGGCACCCAAAACCGGCACCCAAGCTGAGAATTACGTCACTGAACGCGGCTGCGTTTCGCGTTAGCCTTGAGTTGCGATTGAGGAGGCGCGAGATGGCGACAATTCCCATGAACTATGGGCGACTCGCCGCGGAGTTTTCCAGCGGAATGCAGAGTCCAACAATGTCTCAGGTGGCATTGGACGAGGACTTCAAGTCCGAATTGGCGGAGCGGCTTCCTGATTTGTGGTGTGATGCCTATGCGCGCATGCCCAATTCCGCAGTGCAAATTGTCCAGGTCCATGATCATGGATATGAATTCTTGTTTGATCTGGGCGCGGAACGGGTAGTGGCCGCATTCGGGCGCTCCAGCGAGAACCCGGCCAAACGCGATAGTGCGCGGATGTCGGGGTTCCTGGGCAAAACCACATCGGATAGGCAGCAGGACGAACTTGCCGCTCAGCTTGCACCCAAACAGCGCGAGCGTCGCCGACATCCGGCGAGCATGTCGTTCCGGGAACGCTTCTTCGAAACCCATGGCGACAAATTTGACCGCGGTCATTTCATGAGTCACCGCCAGGGCGGAGGTTTGAACATTAACTTGTACCCTCAGCGCGCTGATATCAACCAGGGTCGCGGGACTCAGGGCAAGCATTATCGCCAGATGGAAAAAGCCTGTGTCGCGAATCAGGGCGTATTTTGTTTTTCACGACCGTTGTACAAAGACCATACCTGGGTGCCGGATGAACTCGAATATGGCGTAATCGGCGGTCTGGGGCGCATTCAGGTCGCGGTTTTCCCTAATCGTTGAACCTTGCGCAAAACAGCCCGCCTCGCGGCGCTAGGCTTTTTTGAACGCCGGGGCATGGCCACGCCAAGGTCCAAAACCCCTTAAGCCGGGGTCAGCCGCGCCATTTCGAGCAGCAACCATTTGCTACCCGCGCGGGCGAAATTCACCTCGACGCGGGCGCGCGGGCCGTCGCCCTCAAAGCGCAGCACCACGCCTTCGCCAAACTTGGGGTGGCTGACCTGCTGGCCCAGCTGCAGACCGCCAAGGTTTTGTTCGCCAGCAATCTGGTGAGTGGTCTGGCGTTCACCATACCCGCCGCGCGGGCCCGGGCGATACAAGGGCTGACGCACCCGCATTGCGGGCCGCACCACTTCCAGAAATTTGGCCGGAATTTCGGCCAGAAAACGCGAGGGCGCGGTGTGCGATTCAGTGCCATGCAGGCGCCGAACTTCGGCATGGCACAAATGCAGGCGTTCGCGAGCGCGGGTCATGCCCACGTAGCACAGGCGGCGTTCCTCTTCGAGGCTGTCGGCATTTTCCAATGAGCGCTGGTGCGGGAATAAGCCTTCCTCAAGTCCCACCAGAAACACCACGGGGAATTCCAGGCCCTTGGCCGCGTGCAGGGTCATCAGCTGGACACAATCGTCCCAAGCCGCCCCTTGCTGTTCGCCAGCTTCCAGGGCGGCATGAGTCAAAAATGCGGTGAGCGGGTCTATGCCGTCGGCGTCAGGCTCTTCGTATCCACGCGCGGCATTGCCCAATTCGTCCAGGTTTTCCAGCCGGCCTTCGGCCTTTTCGCCGCGTTCCTTGCCGTGGTGGGCCTTCAGGCCGCTGCGCTCGATGACCTCCAGCACACGTTCCGCCAAGCTCATGCTGGCGGTTGCAACATCCAGCTCCTCAATCAAATTGAGGAAATTCAGCACCGCGTTGCCGGCCCGGGCCGGCAGGCCATGCACGGCCATATCGCGGCTGGCGTCCCACATCGACATCTGCCGTTCACGGGCATGGCGGCGAATCTTGTCCACCGTGGTGGCCCCGATGCCGCGGGTGGGAACGTTGACGACCCGCTCAAAGCCACCATCATCGTGGCGTTGATTCAAGAGGCGCAGATAGGCCAGCGCGTCCTTGATCTCCGCGCGCTCGAAAAAGCGCAGGCCGCCATACACGCGGTAAGGAATCTCGGCCCGGATCAAGGCTTCCTCAAACAGCCGGGACTGGGCATTGGAGCGGTACAGCACGGCAACGTCGTCGCGCCGGCCGCCTTGCGCCACCCACTGGCGAATCTCGCCGAGCACGTAGTCGACTTCTTCGTAATCGTTGAAGGCCGTATACAGGCGCACCGGATCCCCGTCTTTGCCACTGGTCCACAGGTCTTTGCCCAGGCGCCCCGTGTTGCAGCCGATCAGGGCATTGGCAGCGTTCAGAATATTGGCAGTGGAGCGGTAGTTCTGTTCCAGGCGTATCGTTTCGGCAGCCGGATAATCCTTGGAAAAGCGCAGAATGTTTTCAATCCGCGCGCCGCGAAAGGCGTAAATCGATTGATCATCGTCGCCCACCACGAACAATTTTCCGCTAGGGCCGGCCAGCACCTGTAGCCAGGCGTATTGCAACTTGTTGGTGTCCTGGAATTCGTCGACCAGGAAGTGGCTGAAGCGACGCCGGTAATGGGCTTGAATTTCCGGGTTGTCGCGGCATAACTCGTGGGCGCGCAGGAGCAACTCGGCAAAATCCACCAGACCGGCGCGCAGCCGTCCTTCTTCATAGGCGGCATAAAACCGGAGCAGCTCCTTTTGTGCGTAGTCCCCGTCGGGCGCGATGTGCTGGGGCCGCAGGCCGTTTTCCTTTTGGGCGTTGATGTAATGCTGGACCTGGCGCGGCGGCCATTGGCTTTCGTCCACATCCATCGCTTTGAGCAGGCGCCGAATAAAACGGAATTGATCATCCGCATCCATGATCTGGAAGGCCTGCGGCAGGCCGGCCTCGCGCCAATGCAGCCGCAACATGCGGTGCGCGATGCCGTGGAAGGTTCCGACCCACAAAGATTCGACCGGCAGTTGCAGCAGATCGCCGATGCGACCGCGCATCTCGCCGGCGGCCTTGTTGGTGAAGGTAACTGCCAGAACCCCGTGCGGCGACACGCGTTCCACCTGCAGCAGCCAGGCCAGGCGGTGGATCAGCACGCGGGTTTTGCCACTGCCGGCACCGGCCAGCACCAGCCGGTGTTCGGGTGGCGCGGTAACCGCGGCATGTTGCGCTTCATTGAGCGGGTCGAGGATCGGGGAGAGGTCATCCATGGCGCCGGATTGTAACGGGCCTCAGCTGTGCGGGGCCTGCGCCGCAGGCCGCAGGCTGCGCACAGCCTTGCCGGACAAGGATTGGGTCGCGAGCAGGCCGGGCGCGCCAGTCCAAAAAGTCCGCAAACAGGGTTTCCAGCTCGACGGACCGAAAGTGCTGCATGGCGAATCCAGTGCGGGGCCGGAAATGGCCCGCGGCTGAAGGCACGATGTCTGTCCGCCGCCGAATGGCCACGCCCAAATTCAAGCGCCAGCGCGTACAACCCGCCGCCGTTCAGCGACGAAGCGTGCCCAGGGTGCGCAAGGAGTACTGGACCATGGCATCACATGATGCAGGGTCTTCGGCTAAGGCCCGAGCAACGGCGGCACGCAGGTCAGGATGGGGGTGTTGCGCATGCTCGCGCTCGATCAGCGCAGCAGAGGCGCGATAGCCAGGTCTCCGGCGGCCGCTTTGGTCGTGCCGTTGCCCGCGGGCTGATCGTGGCCGCAGTCTGGAACCAGTAGGCATGCGCCGGCGGCCACGCGGTTCAGTCGCCCAGTCAGAACAAAGAACGCATTGTTCCAGTTTGAATTCAATTGGACCAAGAATCCGGGCGTACCCGCACCCGCCATTAGCGCATCTTCAAATAGGCGTCCTCGGCGAGTTTGGTTGTTTCCAGCACGGCGCCGCGAAAGCTGCGGTAAGACTCATAAACCTTGCGGGCCATCGGGTCGCTGGCAGCGAGTTCGGTGAGAACCTGGCCGGTCGCGTCGCGCAGGGCGGCAATGACGTCCTGCGGGAAAGCGCGAACCTGAACGCCATGCTCATCGACCAAAGTCCGCAGCGCCGCCTGATTGCGGGCGGTGTACTCGGCCAGCATGCGTTGACCGGTGGCCGCTGCGGCGGCGGAGACTATGGCCTGCAAATCGGCTGGCAGGCTGTTCCAGGCATCCTGATTGACGATGGCTTCCAGGGTGGGGCCGGGCTCGTGCCATCCGGGGTAGTAGTAGTACGTGGCGGCCTTGTGGAGGCCGAAGGCCAGATCGTTGTAGGGGCCGACCCACTCGGTGGCATCGATCGTGCCAGCTTGCAGGGCGGTAAACAGTTCGCCACCGGGAATATTGACTGTGGTTGCTCCCACCCGCGACATCACCTCGCCGCCCAAGCCCGGGATGCGCATCTTGAGGCCCTTAAGGTCGCCCAGGCCCCTAATTTCTTTACGGAACCATCCGCCCATCTGGGTGCCGGTGTTGCCGGCCTCAAAGGGTACCAGGTTGAATTTCGCGTAAAGTTCGCGCCACAACTCCATGCCACCGCCGTAGTACAGCCAGCCATTCATTTCCTGTGCCGTGAAGCCGAACGGAACGCAGGTGAAGAATGGCGAAGCCGGAGCCTTGCCCTTCCAGTAATAGGCGGCGCCATGCCCCATCTCGGCCGAGCCGCGGGACACCGAATCAAAGACCTCGAGGGCGGGAACGCGCTCTCCGGCCCCGTACACTGTCACTTTGAGGCGGCCGCCGCTGGCCTGGGTGATGGTTTCTGCCAGATAGTTCGCGCCGGTTCCCAGACCCGGAAAATTCTTCGGCCAGGTGGTGTACATCTTCCAGTTGAAGCGCTGCTCGGCGGCGTCCTCCCTTGTGGGCGCGGAGGTGGTCTGGGGCTGGCAGGCGGCGAGGCTGGCGCTCAATCCTCCGGCGCCAGTCAGCTTCAAAAAATCACGGCGTTGCATCCGGGACTCCTGTAAACAAGGGGCTGGAACAGCGGCGTGATCATGCCAGCGTGAGCCCCGCTTGTCGCGCGGTGCCGGGAGAAAGCGACAGGCAAAAAAAAGCCCGACAGGGAGGTCGTCGGGCGAATTGCCATGCTAGGCTGGAGAACCTTGGGGTGGTCCAGGCTGCGGGTCCATTGCAGCCTGGGCACATACCGCCATGGAGACGGTTAGGAGTCGCGTCCTGCGATCCCTCTGGATCTTGCGAGCCAGTGAGTTCAGTGTGGACCTGTCGCCAGTAGGTGTATGTCAGGTACGGATGACGGCTGCTGTAAGAATTATCCTACAACCGGGTGTTCCATGATCGCTTTGATCCAGCGGGTGAGCGAGGCGCGGGTACGCATTGATGATCGGGAGTGCGCATCGATAGGCCCGGGTCTGGCTGTATTTGTCGGTATCGCGCGCGCTGATAGTGCGGCCAGCGCCGAAAAACTTCTGCGGCGTGTGCTGGGTTATCGCCTGTTTCCCGACGCCAGCGGGCGGATGAACCTCAGCGTGGCGGATATCGCCGGGGGGCTGCTGCTGGTGCCGAATTTCACTTTGCTGGCCGATACAAGCAAGGGCACGCGGCCCAGCTTTACCCCCGCGGCGGCGCCCGACCAGGCGCAGCCCCTGTTCGAGGGTCTGGTGCGGCAGGCACGCGAACAACATCGAACTGTCGCTTGCGGGGTGTTTGGAGCTGACATGCAGGTCGAATTGATCAATGACGGGCCCGTTACCGTGAGCCTGCATAGCTGATCTCCCGTTCAGTGGATCTGGGTGTCGAAACCGAAACGTTCGAAAATGTCAGCGAATTCGCCCACGATCTGGTCCTGGCTGAGGCCCAGTTCGGCCAGGTCGTACTGGTGGCGGCTGCTGAAGGATTTGGCGCGGGCCTTCTCCGCGGCCAGTGTTTTCTCGAACCCGGAGCTGATGGGGAGTTCCAGCCGGCGGTAAATGTCGCGCACGGTTTGTGCCGGATCAGCGACCAGGTCCTCATACTTGACGATGGCATAGCTGGAGTCCGGTCGCCGTTCCAGAATTTCCAGGGGGTAGCGATACCAATGCGCGGCCATTTTCAGGGCCAGGTCCCGCAGCCGCGAACGCTCGGTGGGGGTGTCGATCGTGGTCCATGCCCAGGACATCATGCTGACGAAAGACGGTACGGTTTCCAGCGGATTGCGGACCATATGAATGATCTTGGCATCCGGGTACAGCTCCAGCAACGAGCGCAATTTGGGCGACAGGGCTGGATTTTTGGCCAGATACTGCTTGGATTGTGCGGAATTGGCGTACAGATGCCGCTGAATACAGCGGTGGTAGAAGGCCATGATCCGCTCGCGGCGGGCGGGAGCAATCCGCTGATCGAAAAACGCGAACGGCTCGGCTTCCTCCAGCACGCCCGAAGACAGGCCGGCGACAAACACCGACCAGATATGCAGGCCGAGATAATCGTCTTCTTCAGGCTGGGTCATGGAGACCTCATGCACCGCGACGCGGTCGGCCCACTGGTTTTCGATCGCCTGCATGATTCGCCCAACGGGCCGCCCAATCCAGCGCTCAAATCGCCCCAGGGCCTGGAGCAGGCGGCGCTCGCTGATTGATGGCGCGATGAGGATTTCCCACAGCAGCATCGAACTGAAACGCTCGGTATCCTTGGCGATCAGGCGATGGATGAAGGTGGTGCCGCTGCGAAAATTGCCAACGATGAATACGGGTTGCTGCACTTTGACCTGGCGAAAGTCCGCATAGAACAAGCGGTCCAGGCCCAGGCATAACCACAGCACCAGCTCGTGTAGCGGATAGAGCAGCAGAAACGCCACCACCACGGCGGCACGCTTGCAGGTCCAGCCGGGCATTGACAGCCAGCGCCAGACAAAGCGCAGCAGCCCTGCGAAATCGTAGGTCATGCCAGGTTCTTCAGCCTATTGGGGTGTGTCGGGGAGGCGATAAAGGGCGGGGTCCGGCGCGCTGAGCGTGTCCTGCTCACTGAAGGCATTGTGCATCCGGGATCCATCCGGAAAGGCGAATTCGGTGGCCTGCAGTTGCCAGCTCTCAGCGGTGATCCACAGCCGCACCTGGTCCAGCAGGCGTTGTGACCCGGCCGCGGTGGGTTCCAGGGTCAGCACCCAGGCGCCGTCGCTGAGCGCGCCAGACAGCAGTTTGTATGCGCGTTTGAAGGTCTCGGCGTCGCTGGGAAACCCGACTTCCAGCAGGGCCAGGGCCTGCTGCCCGGCCGGGTTGACTTCGCCGCTCAGCGCATAGCGCTCGGTTTGCTCCAGTCTGGGGTAGTGCACCAGCAATTCATCGCCCTTGCGGATGGCGATGGTCCGCGGCGGCTCACCCAGTTCCCAGCGCAGCCGGTCCGGTTGGGTGATCCAGACCCGGCCCGGTGCCGTCAGAGGGCGGGCGATGCCCGACAGCTCGCGGCGCTGGTCAACCTTCGCTGACCAATATTTCAACGGCGTCTGGACCGCCAGCCACCGGTCGAGCGCCTGCTGGGCATCCTGTGCCCAGAGCGTGACCGGGGCGGCGAACGCAATGAGCCCAGCCAGCACGGCGCGTCTGCTCAGTCCGGCGAATGTCATAAGCGGCTTTTCAGTTTGCGTGAGCGGCAAGGGTACGATGTCGCATGGCGCGCCACCAGACCGGAAGCAGCACGACCGATACGGCGCAGGCGATGGCGACCCCCGTGGCACAGACCAGGCCCAGGCTGGCAAGGCCGGCGTTTGAGGCCAGGCCCAGCGAGCCGAAGCCGATGGCGGTCGTCGCGCCGGCCAGCACGATGGCCCGCCCTACGGTCGCGTGAACCTCAACCATGCTGCCCTTGTGTCGTTGCAAGGCGAGCTGCACGTGAATGCTGTAGTCCACGGCAACCCCCAACAACAGCGGCAGGGCCATGATATTCATCAAATTCCAGGACCATCCCGCCAGGCCCATGACGCCGAGCAGGCACAGCACGCTGAAGCCTAGCGTCAGTGCTGACAACAGGATTTCTCCCGGGCGTCGATAGGCCAGCGCCAGAAGCAGAATCAGGACCGCGATCATGGGGATGAGGACGCGTTGCACATCTTTGCGCATGGTGGCCAGCAGTGAACGGCTCGCGAGCTGCCAGCCGGCCAGATAGGTGCCATCGATTTCGGCGACTTGTGCAGCCAGCGCATGCAGAGCCCCGGGATCCGCGTCCGCGGCGGGTCGGACCCGCCCGGCGGCGAGCACGGTGTCTCCCGCGCGGGCCCGAAACTGCTTGAACAGCCAGTTCAGGCCTCCCGCCGTGGGCACCGCGGTACCGGGCATACCGCCATAATCCCGTAGGTGGGTGACCACGGCCTCGGCCAGCTCGAAGGAATCGCCGGTGAAGCCTGTGGCCTGACCCAGTTCGCGAGCCTGCGGCCAGAGCTGCGCAAGGCGCTGTGCCTGCTCGCGGTTGGCGTCCTGGTTGTCGGGCTGGGGCCAGAGTCCGCTCGGCAGGCTCGCTGAGCTGAGCAGGCCGGCCTCCTGGGCTGACTTCAGCACAGCCTGCGCCTGCGCCAGGCGCGCGCCGGTTTCGGTGTCGTTCCGGCCTTTCACGATAAGCCACAGGGCGCGCTCCTGGCCGCCGATTTCCCGATCGATTTCGTCCATTGCGGCGCGGGCCAGGCTGCTGCGCGGTCCCAGGCTGGATGTGCCGGCATCGATCGCCGGCGGCTTCCAGGCGAGTGCGCCCAGACTCAGGACAAGTGCCGCCAGGGTGAACACCCAGGCCGACCGCGGGCTCGGCTGAAGTCGCCAGCCACGTTGGGCCGGGGCTGCGGTCGGCGTTGTGCGGCCGGCCAGCGGCGCGAGGTACACCGCAATCATCACGGCGCCCGAAATCATGATCCCGGCCGCGACCAGGACACCGAGCTGAGTCATGCCCGGCAGGCTGCTTCGCCCGACCATCAGGAAGGCGCCCGCTGTCGTAGCCGATGCCCAGGCGATACTGGGTCCGACCGCGCGCTGGTGCGCCGCGGCGGATTGCCGGGGATCGGACAGATATTCCTGGTAAAGCAGCAGGCCATAGCCTGCCGCGAGGCCTAGCAGGATGGCTGCAAAACCCAGGCTGATGACATTCAGCTGGCCGAACAAGGTGCCGCCGAAACTGATCGTGGCGGCCAGCACGAAGATCAAAACCGCGACCAACCAGAGCAAGGGCCGCCAGCTGCGGTACACCAGCCAGAACAGAGCTGCGACCAGCAGCAGCGTAGTCAGCGCGGCCAATTGCATGTCGGACACCAGGCCGGTGCCCAGTTCGGCATTCAGTGCCGGAGTCCCGCCGATCGCGATGCGGGTGGCAGGATCAATGCTCAGCACCGCCCCCTCTGCGGCGTTGCGCACGGACTTGATCCAGGCGTCAGTCGCGCCAAAGCCGGCGGCCAGCTCCGCAGGTGGCGTGATAAACAGCAGCCGGAAACGGCCATCGGTCGACACGAAAGGATCTTCGGCGACCAAAGCCCCCAGACCGAGACTCTGCGGGAGCTGCGTAAATCCGTAGGGATCCATCATCAAGCGCCCGATCTCGCCGGGCTGCATGGATATGCTGATGCGGTCGAGATTGTCCGCCAGCCGAGTTTGGACCGCTGCCGGCGCAAAGCCGTCGACCAGGCGGCGAAAATCCCCCCTGGTGCCGTTGAACCAGGTATACGCCAGCAACTCGGCGCGGGCAGCCGGATCCTCGCGGGCCGGGTTTTGCCAGATTACCGCCGCACTCAAGTGGGGTTTCGCCAGCGCGGAGGCCACCGCCGCCGCGCTGGCCTG
>JBFIIN010000035.1:0-14830 GCA_041601225.1 Oceanococcus sp. | reverse complement strand
CTTTATCCGCTGGATCTGGGGCGGCGCCCTGATCATGGCTTTGGGCGGCGCCCTGGCCGCCAGTGATCGTCGCTATCGTCCGCTGGCGCGGAAAAAGACGCGCGCCGCGGCCGTGCCCGCATGAAGGCGGCGCTCTTTGCAGTGCCGCTGGTCGTGGTGGTGGCACTCGTCGGGTTGTTGCTGCAGGGCCTGCGGCTGGATCCCCGCGAGGTCGATTCCCCGCTGGTGGGCAAACCCGCACCGGCATTCGCCTTGCCGGCCCTGGGCGGCGGCGCCCAGATTACCGAGCGGGATTTGCAGGCCGAGGTGTCTTTGCTCAATGTCTGGGCCAGTTGGTGCGTATCCTGTCGGGCCGAGCACGAGGTCTTGATCGCTTTGGCCGCGCAGGAGCCGCAATTGGCGATCTACGGCCTCAACTACAAGGACACGCCCGCCGATGCCCAGGCCTGGCTGGCCCGGCTGGGCAATCCGTACCGGGCCAGCGCCATGGATGCCCGGGGGCAGGTCGGCATCGATTGGGGGGTTTACGGTGTGCCGGAAACATTTCTGATCGATCGACAGGGCATCATCCGTGCCAAACGCATCGGCCCTTTGACCTGGGATTACGTGCGCGATGAACTCCTGCCCCTGATCCGGGAGTTGCGCTCATGATGCGCTGCAGACGTTTCGCGACAGTCACCTTGCTGCTGGCCAGTTCAGCGCTGGCCAGTTCAGCACTGGCCTGGTCAGAGAATGATCAGGAACGCTACCAGTCTTTGCTGGCCGAGTTGCGTTGCCTGGTGTGCCAGAATCAATCCATCGCTGACTCGGCAGCACCCCTGGCCGAGGATTTGCGCAGCCAGGTGCGAAACATGATCGAAAGCGGGGAGAGTGACCGCCGGATTCGCGATTACATGACCGCGCGCTATGGCGATTTTGTGCTCTACCGACCGCCACTCAAACCCGCGACCTGGGCGCTTTGGTTCGGCCCATTTGCGGTCCTGGCCCTGGGCTTGTTCGCCGCTTGGCGCCTGCGTCGCCGGGGCCAGTCGACCCCAGCACCGGATGTCGATCCCGCGGCCTTGAAACGCATACTGGATACTGACGAGTGATCAATATTTTTCTGAGCATCGCGGCGGCGATGTCCGTGCTGCTGCTGGCGTGGATTGTCCGCGGCCTGCGCTCGGGACGACCGGACACCAACGCGCAGCTGCGTCGAGATTTCAATGTCACGGCGTTCCGCGAGGAACTGGCCGAGCTGGATCGGCTGCATCAGGCTGCACCGCTTGCGGCCGACGAATTCGCCCGCCGCAAGCAGGAGCTTGAAGCGCGGTTGCTTGCGGAGGTCGGGGACGGCCCAGATTCCGGGTTTCCGGTCAGCCGCTTTCCCTTGCCTGCCCAGCTCGGTCTGGCGGCATTGCCCCTGCTCATTGCCGCGGCCATCTTCATCAGCACCGACGGCAATCAGCATTTTGGCGAATCAGCGACTGCGCTTGAGCAGGACTCGATCGAAGACATGGTGCAGCAATTGGCAGACCGTCTGGCTGAAGCGCCTGATGATCGCAGTGGCTGGATTCTGCTCGGGCGTACGTACAGTGTCATGCAGCGTCATGCCCAGGCGGCGCAGGCGTATCAGCGAGCCAATGCGCTCAGCGAATCACCGGACCCCGACTTGCTGGTCGCCGAAGGTGAAAGCCTGGCGCTGGCGCGGGACAAGGATTTGCTCGGTCGTCCGCAGCAACTGATCGCGCAGGCGTTGGCTATCGATCCGCAGCACATGCGTGCGCAATGGTATGCGGGGGTTGCGGCCAGCCAGCAGGGGCAGGACCAGGTCGCCGAAAGTTATTTTGCCCGGCTGCGCGCCCGCAGCGATTTGCCGCCGGAGCTGGCAGAGGTTCTCGGCGTGAAGACCGCTCCGGCTACCGATCCCGGAAAGCTGGCGGCAACTCAGGACTCCGTTGCGACGCCTGCGACACGCCTGGAAGTCGCAGTCAGCATAGCCCCGGAACTGGTCGGCGAAATGGACCCGCAGGCCGCGTTGTTCGTCTACGCTAAAGCCCGCTCGGGTCCGCCGATGCCTCTGGCTATTCAGCGCCTGTCAGCGCAGCAGCTGCCAATCGAGGTGGTCCTGGACTCCAGCATGAGCATGGTTGCGGGCATGAACCTGGACCGGTTCGACGAATGGCAAATTGTCGCTCGGGTTTCGCGCAGCGGTTCAGCGCAACCCAGCGCCGGCGATTTACAGGGCCTCATTCTGGCCGATCGGCGAAGCCCTCAACCGATTCAAGTCCAGATCAGCACGATACTGCCCTGATCGCCTGGCGGAGTTATCATGACCGATTGCGCATTCCGCTCTATCACTGCAATCCGCACGCGCGTCCCGCGCCGGGTTCAAGAATTCGACTCGAAAGCGCGGGAGATTGCGTGTGGAACTGACAAATCAAGTGACGACCGGGCTGGTCTCTGAGCCGACTGGGTTCGCTCTCCGGGATCAATCCCAATTCACAGCAAAAATTTTGCGCCAGGAACCGAGAACATGACCGAACTGAGTTTTTCCGCCCTGCCTCCAGCATTGCCGGCCTACGGCCGCCTGGTGCTTCCCAAATCCGCGAAGCGCGTCGAACTGAGAGAACCGATCTCAGCAATAGCCACAAAGGTCCGCGCTGACGCCGGCAAACTGCGCGCCTATCGCAAGGTCTGCGCAATCGCGACCAACAGCGGACTGCCGCTTTGCTACCCTCAGGTGATGGCTTATCCCCTGCACCTGAACTTGCTGGGTCATCGGCAGTTTCCGCTGGCCGCGATGGGGCTGGTACACCTTGCGAATCGCATCGAGCAGACCCGCTTGCTCGGCAACGAGGAGTGCTTTGATCTGCGCGCCACCATTGCCCGAATTGAAGATACGCCGCGCGGTTATGAATTCGAATTGCTGACGGAGATTATCGATCGCGACGGCGACATCCCCTGGCGCGGCATGGGGCGCATCCTGAGCCGCAAGCCCGTCCCGGGAGATGGATCCAGGAGGACCCATGAGACCGTGCCCAGCGCCTACCCGGAACTGGCCAACTGGTCACTGGCTGCGAACATGGGCCGGCGCTATGCCCGGGTGTCCGGCGACTTCAATCCCATCCATCTCAGCGCGGTCAGCGCGCGCTTGCTGGGCTTCAAGCGTGCCATCGTGCATGGCATGTGGACCCTGGCCCGCTCGATTTCGGCCCTGCCGGTCGCCGTTCCGCCGAGCTGTCAGCTTGATGCCCAGTTCAAGACCCCCTTGTTCTTGCCGGGCCAGGCCCGCCTGCATGGCGCCGAATCCGGCGCGGAGTTCTGTTTCGAAGTGCGCAATGCACCCGACGATCGTCCCATCTTGACAGGAGTATTAAGCTGATGCGCATCCGCAAGGCCGTTTTTCCGGTTGCTGGCCTGGGCACGCGCTTCCTGCCGGCCACCAAGGCCAGTGCCAAGGAAATGTTGCCCGTCGTCGACAAGCCCCTGATCCAATATGCTGTTATGGAGGCCGTCAGCGCCGGCGCCGAAGAACTGGTGTTTATCACCAGCAACAACAAGAACTCCATCCTCGATCATTTCGATCGCTCCTATGAGCTGGAAAAGACCCTCGAGGAAAAGGGCAACGAGGAGATGCTCAAGGTGGTGCGCGAGGTCCTGCCGCCGGGCGTTACCTGCATCTACATCCGTCAACCGGAAGCTCTGGGCCTCGGCCATGCCGTGCTGTGCGCCAAAGCAGTGGTTGGTGACGAAGATTTTTCGGTCATTCTGGCCGACGACCTCATCGATGGACGCTCGAAGCCGTGCCTGGCCCAGATGCAGAAGGTATATCGCGAACACGGCACGAGCGTGGTGGCGGTACAGCGAGTTCCACAGGCGGACACGGGAAAGTACGGCATTGTGGAAGTGGACGCCATCGCCCCCGGTGTAGGGGAGATACGCAGTATTGTGGAAAAACCTGATCCAGCGCATGCGCCGTCAAACCTTGCGGTCACCGGGCGCTACATTCTGACGCCACGCATTTTCAAGTTGCTGGAGGCGACTGAGCGTGGGGCGGGCGGCGAATTGCAACTTACCGACGCCATTGCCAAATTGCTCCTTGAACAAACCGTGCTGGCCTATGAATTCCAAGGCACGCGTTACGATTGCGGCAGCAAGCTGGGTTATCTGCAAGCCAATGTGGAATACGGGCTCAAGCATCCCGAATTGGCCACGGGCTTTCGCGATTACCTGCTGGATCTCACGAGGCCGTGGCACGAGGCCAAAAATAAAGACAAATAAGCCCGATATCACCTGAAAGGCGACGCGGGCTCCCGTACAATATCGGGAAAAATCAGCTTCCTCCGAGGGGAAACGGGATGAGCGGGGACCTAATCCGGAAATTTCTGGCCAGTTCGCCATTGGCGGGGGTGAGTTCGGGCTACGTAGAAGCAGTTTATGAGGACTATCTGCGCAATCCGGATTCGGTTGAGGAAAGCTGGCGAAATTATTTTCGCGGCCTCGACCCGATGCGCAACGCGGAGGTTCCGCACGAGCCGATTCGCACGTCCTTCGTCACCATGGCCAAGGAATCGGCCCGACGTGCCCGGCGCGGTGAAGCCATGGCTCCGGAGGCCGCCGAAAAACAGGCGGCGGTCCTGCGTCTGATCAATTATTACCGGGTGCGTGGGCACCAGGCCGCGAACCTCGATCCTCTGGGACTCAGCGAAGTTCCGACCGTTCCAGATCTGGAACCGGCCTTTCACGGTCTGGGCGAACATGACATGGATACGGTGTTCAACACCGGTTCCCTGGCGGCCGCCGATCGCCTCAAGCTGCGCGAAATTATCGAATTGGTCAAGAAGGTGTACACCGGCACCATCGGCGCCGAATTCATGTACATCACCGAGACGGCTGAAAAGCGCTGGCTGCAGCGTCGCCTGGAAGGTCATGTCTTTGAACCCTGGTTGACGGACGACGAACGTCGGCACGTGCTGACCCAGCTGACCGCCGCCGAAGGAATTGAGCGGTACTTGCACACCAAGTATGTCGGCCAGAAACGTTTCTCACTGGAAGGGGGCGACAGCCTGATACCGGCCCTTGATGAATTGATGCGTCGGGCCACCAAGCACGAAGTTGAGGAAATGGTCATCGGGATGGCCCACCGCGGTCGGCTCAATGTGCTCGTCAATATCCTGGGTAAATCACCGGCCGATCTGTTTGCGGAGTTCGAAGGCAAGTTCAAGACGGATGATCCGCGCGCCTCGGGCGATGTGAAATATCACATGGGCTTTTCCACCGACGTGGAGGTCGATGGCCGGCGTTGCCATCTGGTCCTGGCTTTCAACCCCAGCCACCTGGAAATTGTCAATCCCGTCGTCCAGGGCTCTGTACGCTCACGGCTGGAGCGCCGGGGCGACAACCACGGCAAATCGGTATTGCCGGTCCTGATTCACGGCGATGCGGCATTTGCCGGGCAAGGCGTGGTCATGGAAACCCTGCAGCTGTCGCAGTCCCGCGGCTACGCGACCGGCGGCACCATCCATTTCATTGTGAACAACCAGATCGGCTTCACGACGCCCAATCCGATCGAAAGCCGGCAGGGCCTGGACTCGCGCACTTCGCTGTATTGCACCGATATCGCCAAGATGCTGGAAGCGCCGGTTTTGCATGTCAACGCGGACGATCCCGAAGCTGTGGTGTTTATCACCCGGCTCGCCGCTGACTATCGCGCTGAGTTCCACAAAGATGTCATTGTCGATCTGGTTTGTTACCGGCGTCACGGCCATAACGAAGCTGACGAGCCGGCGGTAACCCAGCCCGTGATGTACGAAAAAATCCGTGCGTATCCGACCACCCGTGAGCTGTATGCCAAGCATCTGGTCGATACCGGGGTTGTCAGCGTCCAGGACCCCGAACAGATCATGGCGGACTACCGCGATGGGCTGGATCGTGGAGAGAATATCGCGCGCAAGACCTTGGGCATGGTCGGCAATGAGCACACCGTCGACTGGAGCCGCTATCACGCCAAGGATCACGACGAAGCCGTCGACACCCGAATCAGCCCTGAGCAGCTGCGTGAGCTTGCCGCCAAGTTGCTGAGCCTGCCCGAGGGGTTTGAGTTGCATGCGCGGCTGCAGCGGGTGATGGGTGACCGCAGTAAAATGGCGGCCGGCGCAGCCGCAGTGGACTGGGGTTTCGCCGAATCCCTGGCGCTGGGCAGTCTGGTCGAGGCCGGCTACCACGTGCGCCTGACCGGCCAGGACGTCGGTCGCGGGACCTTCTTCCATCGCCACGCGCGTCTGCACAATCAGCACAATGGCGAGACCTATACGCCAATGGAGCAGCTATCACCTGGCCGTTTCCAGTGCCTGGACACCTTGCTCTCTGAAGAAGGTGTACTGGGCTTTGAGTTCGGGTACAGCACGGCCGACCCGGAATCCCTGGTGCTCTGGGAAGGCCAGTTCGGCGACTTCGCCAACGGCGCCCAGGTGGTGGTGGACCAGTTCATTGCTTCCGGGTATGCCAAATGGGGCCGGCTGTGCGGCCTGGTGATGTTCCTGCCCCATGGCTACGAAGGGCAGGGTCCCGAACATTCCTCGGCCCGCCTGGAGCGCTACCTGCAGCTTTGTGCGGAAAACAACATGCAGGTCTGTGTGCCCTCATCGCCCGCCCAGATGTTTCATATGCTGCGCCGGCAGATGTTGCGCGGTCTGCGCGCGCCGCTGATCGTCATGACGCCGAAAAGCCTGTTACGCCACCCCCTGTCGGTTTCCCAGCTCGAAGACCTGACCGCTGGCGAATTTCAGCGAGTGATTCCCGAAATCGACAAGCTCAATGCGAACAAGGTCAAGCGGGTGGTTTTCTGCAGTGGCAAGGTCTATTACGATCTCTACAAGGCCCGCAAGGAGGAGGAGCTCGACGATGTGGCACTGGTGCGCATCGAGCAGCTTTATCCCTTCCCGAGCGAACAATACGCCGCGGTGCTGAAAGGCTATCCGAAGCTCAGAGACGTGGTGTGGTGCCAGGAGGAGCCCGAAAACCAGGGAGCCTGGTACCAGATCAAGCACCGTCTTCAGGAATCCCTGGGCAAGGCGCAGCAAATGTTGTACGCCACCCGTCCGGGCGCGGCTTCGACGGCGACCGGATTCTTCAAGATTCACGTTCAACAACAGGAAGAACTGGTCAAGGCGGCCCTGCATGAAGGTCACCGGCTAGCCGGCAATTGATTCCTTTAACAGATAACGAAAAACCAGCTACTGGGAGCATCCATGAGCATTGAAGTCAAGGTGCCGGCATTGCCGGAATCGGTCTCCGAAGCGACCGTCGCCGACTGGCATAAACAGGCCGGCGACGCCGTATCGCGTGATGAGAATCTGGTTGATTTGGAAACCGACAAGGTCGTGCTCGAGGTGCCGGCGATAGCTGATGGCACCTTGCTCAAGATCGTGGTGGAGGCGGGCGCAACGGTTACGGCCGGAGATGTCCTGGCCATCCTCGAGACAGGTGCCGCGAGCCAGAGCCTGCCCGCAGCCGTTCCGGCGACGGCGTCTCCGGCGGCTTCGGACTCCGCCGAGGTTCAGCAGAGTCCGGCGGTCCGGCGCCTGCTGGCCGAGCATAATCTCGATGCCAGTGAGATCCCCGCGAGCGGCAAGGGCGGACGGCTGGTCAAAGCCGATGTCGAGCAGTATCTGGCCCAGCAGCCGACCACCTCAGCCCAGGCGCCCAGCGCCGCACCAGCCGCCCCGCCAGTCGTCCAACCGGCTGCGGTTACACCGCCGGCTGTCGCCGGCACGGCGCGGGTGGAACAGCGCGTGCCAATGACCCGAATCCGTGCTCGTATCGCCGAACGTTTGGTTGAGGCGCAGCACAATGCGGCCATGCTCAGCACGTTTAACGAAGTGGATTTGTCGGCGGTGGGCGCGCTTCGGCAGCGCTATCGTGAGCAGTTCGAGAAATCCCATGACATTCGTCTCGGCTACATGTCATTTTTCGTCAAGGCCGCGGTCGAGGCTTTGAAGCGCTATCCGGTCGTCAATGCGTCCGTGGATGGTTCGGACATCATCTATCACGGCTACTACGATATTGGTATCGCCGTGAGCTCACCGCGAGGGCTGGTCGTGCCTATTCTGCGCGACGCTGACAAGCTCAGCTTCGGTGAAGTGGAAGGTGCTATCCGGGACTTTGGCAAGCGCGCCAAGGACAATAAGCTCAGCATGGACGATCTGCTGGGCGGCACCTTTTCGATCACCAATGGTGGTGTTTTTGGCTCGATGCTTTCGACCCCGATCCTGAATCCGCCACAGAGCGCCATTCTGGGCATGCACGGCATCAATGAGCGACCCATGGTGGTCGATGGCGAAATCGTGATCCGGCCGATGATGTACCTGGCAATGACTTACGACCATCGCATCATTGATGGACGGGAAGCCGTGCTGTTCCTGCGCACCATTAAGGAAGTTCTGGAAGATCCGGCGCGCATGCTGCTGGAAATCTAAGCCGGCTGAGCCCAAAGCAAATGATTAGGAAGACACGACGCCGGCTGGCGGCGTGCAGGGGAGTGGAATGAGCGACAAATTTGATGTGGTCGTCATCGGCGCCGGTCCGGCCGGTTATGTGGCGGCAATCCGTTGTGCCCAGCTGGGGCTCAAGACTGCCTGTATCGACAAGTGGGTCAACCACGACGGCACTGCCGCCTTTGGTGGCACCTGCCTGAACGCGGGCTGTATTCCATCCAAGGCGCTGCTGGAATCGTCCGAGCTTTTTCATCGGGCCCAGCACGAGTTTGAAATACACGGTATCGCGGTCAACGCACCCAAGCTCAATGTGGCGAAGATGCTGGCGCGCAAAGACGGCATTACCAAGCAACTGACCGGCGGCATCGCGGCTCTATTCAAGGCCAATGGCGTCACCGGACTGGCAGGCACGGGCTGCATTCTGGACCCGAAAACGGTGCGCTTCGATCCGCTCAAGGGGAAATCCCGCGCGCTGGGCACGGAGAACATCATCGTCGCCAGCGGCTCCGACCCTGTGCAATTGTCCGCGGTGCCATTCGACGGGAAGACCATCGTCGATTCCTGGGGCGCGCTCGAATTCGACAAGGTACCCAAGCGACTGGGCGTTATTGGCGCTGGCGTGATCGGGGTGGAACTGGGTAGCGTATGGTCGCGGCTGGGCTCCGAGGTGGTCCTGCTCGAAGCGCAGGATCAGTTCTTGGCCGGCATCACCGATGCCCAGATTGCCAAGGAGGCGCTGCGCCAATTCACCAAACAGGGGCTGGATATCCGGCTGGGCGCACGGGTCCTGAGCGCCAAGACCAAGGGTGCCAAGGTCGAGGTGAAATACAGCCAGGCCGATGCCGAGCATGCGGAAAGCTTTGACAAGCTGATCGTCGCGGTCGGCCGGCGGCCCTACACCGACGGCCTGTTCGCAAGTGACGCTGCGCTGGAACTCGATGAACGTGGCTTTATTGCGGTGGACTCCGGGTACCGCACGAACCTGCCGAATGTGTATGCCGTGGGCGACGTCATCGGCGGCCTGATGCTGGCGCACAAAGGCTCGGAAGAAGGCGTGGCCGTGGCGGAGATCATCGCGGGACACAATGCCAAGGTGAACTATGATGCTGTGCCGTCCGTCATTTACACGGCGCCCGAAGTGGCCTGGGTGGGCAAGACGGAGGAACAGCTCAAGGCCGGCAACATCACCTACAAGGTCGGCAGTTTTCCGTTTGCTGCCAGCGGTCGAGCCAAAGCGCTAGAACAGACCGCCGGCCTGGTGAAGATTCTGGCCTGTGCCGAAACTGATCGGATACTCGGTGCGCACATGGTTGGACCTTTCGTCTCTGAACTGGTCGCCGAGCTGGTGCTGGCCATGGAGTACGGTGCCAGCAGTGAAGATCTGGCCCTGACCATGCACGCGCACCCGACCTTGTCGGAGGCCGTGCATGAAGCTGCGCTGGCTGTCGACGGCCGAGCGATTCATGCCATCAACAAGAAGCGCAAGTAAATCCTTCATGAGTGTATTTGGCTATCGTGGCGGTACGACCGCAGCCTGCCTCGCGTTGCTGCTGAGCAGCGTCGTGGGGGCCACCGACCTTGATCTGAACCTGACCGAAGATACCGTGCGCCTGTCGTTCGTCACCGCGACCCGAGCCGACGGCGGCACCACCATCGATGCAGGAGCCCTGCTGGCCGAGCAGAACGAGGACAGCGATGCCTTGCTGGCGCACTTCGGGGTGCTGATTTATGGTGACACCGGAGCACCGCGGGCCAACGTCAAGGCGGGCATTGGCCTGCGCGCCATCGCACTGGACGCCGATCCCGACATCTCGGGGGGCGCGATTGCGGTCGGTGGTCAGCTGGCCGCGCGCGCACCTGACTTCGATCGCATCGGCTTTAATGTTGCAAGCTATTACTCGCCGGGGATCACGGCCTTCGGCGAAGTCGAGGAATTCCTGGAATACCGCGCGTCTGTGGACTACCAGTTGATCCGGCGTGCCTTCCTTTACCTGGGCTATCGCCAGATCAAGTTCAAGGTGAGCGGTCAGGAGAGTCGCATAACGCTCGACACGGGTTTTCACGGCGGGATTCGCCTGCAATTCTGACATTGACAAGTAGAGAGCACGCATGGCAGGTCACAGCAAATGGGCCAATATTCAGCATCGCAAAGGCGCGCAAGACAAAAAACGCGGCAAGCTGTTCACCAAGCTCGTCAAGGAGATCACGGTTGCCGCGCGGATCGGCGATCCTGATCCGGCCGCCAATCCGCGCCTGCGTCTGGCCGTGGACAAGGCGATGGCCGCAAGCATGCCCAAAGACAATATCGAACGGGCCATCAAACGCGGTGCGGGTTCTATGGATGGCGACAGTTACGAGGAAATTCGTTACGAGGGCTACGGCCCGCAGGGCGTTGCGATCATGGTCGACTGCATGACCGACAACCGCAATCGTACGGTCGCCGACGTGCGCCACGCCTTTTCCAAGCACGGTGGCAATCTGGGCAATGATGGGTCGGTCGCCTACCTGTTCGAGAAAAAGGGGAGCCTGTATTTCGGTCCCGGGGTGAATGGTGATCAGCTCATGGAGATCGCCCTGGAGGCCGGCGCCGAGGACATTGTGGAATTCGACGATGGCTGCGCCGAAGTGCTGACGGATCCGGATAGTTTCGGAGAGGTCCGCGCCGCCATTGAAGCCGCAGACCTGGAACCGGCTGAAGCCGACATCATCATGCGCCCGGCGACGACGGTGGATCTGGATCCAGAGTCCCACGAAAGTGTGCAGCGCCTGCTCGACGCGCTGGATGATCTGGATGATGTGCAGAACGTGTATTCAAATGCCGACCTGGCGGAGTGATGCGCATCCTCGGCGTCGACCCGGGCTCGCAAATTACCGGGTACGGCATCGTGGATTTCCGGGGCAATCGCATGAGCTCGGTCACCAGCGGCGCTATCCGGCTCGGGCGCGGAGACATGAGTCGGCGGCTGGCGCAGATTTTTGAACAGATCTCGGTCGTGGTCGCTGAGTTTGAACCCGACGCGGCGGCCATCGAATCGGTATTCGTGAGCCGCAACCCGAATTCCGCGCTGAAGCTGGGGCAGGCGCGCGGCGCGGCGATCTGTGCGATGGCGCGTGGCGGCATGATCATTCACGAATATAGCCCGGCGACGATCAAGCAGACGATCGTCGGCGGGGGGCGCGCAACGAAAGAGCAAATAGCCTTTATGGTCAAAAGGTTATTGGGCATACGTAAGGAATTGCAGGAAGATGAAGCGGACGCGCTTGCCATCGCGGTGTGCCATGCCCATCAGTATCCACCCGCCCGTTCTGAGGCATTTCGCACGTGATCGGTCGTCTGCATGGCGTGCTGCTGGTCAAACAGCCGCCGAGCTTGCTTCTGGACGTCAACGGGGTTGGCTACGAAGTCGAGGCGCCCATGTCAACCATTTACAACCTGCCAGAATGCGGCCAGACCGTCACCCTGCATACCCATCTGCATGTGCGTGAGGATGCCCAGATCCTCTATGGCTTCAGCGCCGAATCGGAGCGCCAGACATTCCGTCAGCTGATCAAGGTCAACGGCATCGGTGCCAAGATGGCTCTGGCCGTGCTGTCCGGCATGAATCCGGATGAATTTCGCACGGTCATAGAGACGGGGGATCGTGATCGCCTGACCCGCGTGCCGGGCATCGGCAAGAAGACCGCGGAGCGGCTGCTGGTAGAATTGCGCGACCGCACGTCTCTGCTGGACGACTGGGTCAGCAGCGGGGCGCCACCTGACGCCCAGGGGGAGGCCGTTGAAGCTTTGATCGCTCTGGGCTATTCCGCCAATGAAGCGAAGCGGCTGATCAAGCTCATCCACGATCCCGCACTCAGCGCGGAAGATTTGATCCGTCAGGCCCTGAAGAAGGCGATCCGGTGAGCGAATCATTAAGTCCAAGCCAGGCGGACGCTGAGGAGGTCGCTCTGGACCGGGCCATTCGGCCCCGTCGACTGAGTGAGTATGTGGGTCAGACTCCGGTTTGCACCCAGATGGAGATATTTATCGAAGCCGCGCGCCGACGCGGCGAGGCCATGGATCATGTTTTGATCTTTGGACCACCGGGTCTGGGCAAAACGACCTTGGCCCATATCATTGCGGAGGAACTTGGGGTCAGCATGCGCCAGACTTCAGGGCCGGTGCTGGAAAAGGCGGGCGACCTCGCGGCGCAGCTGACGAACCTGGAACCGCACGACGTGCTGTTCGTCGATGAAATCCACCGTTTGAGCCCGGTGGTCGAGGAAATCCTCTATCCCGCGCTGGAAGACTTTCAGCTGGACATCATGATCGGCGAGGGTCCGGCGGCGCGCTCGATCAAGCTGGATTTGCCCCCCTTCACCCTGGTCGGCGCCACCACGCGCGCCGGCTCACTAACCTCACCCTTGCGTGACCGCTTCGGCATTGTGCAGCGCTTGCAGTATTACAGCACGGACGAACTTTGCGCGATTGTGGCGCGCTCCGCGCGCTTGCTGAAGGTGGTTATGGATGAAGAGGGGGGCTTCGAGATCGCGCGCCGTTCGCGTGGCACACCGCGCATCGTCAACCGGCTGCTACGGCGGGTCCGCGACTACGCGGATATCAAGGCGCACGGGCAAATCACCCGTACCATTGCCGATGACGCACTCCATCTTTTTGAAGTCGACGCGCAGGGCTTTGATGTGATGGACCGGAAGCTCCTGAGCATACTGGTGGAACGATATGACGGCGGTCCCACAGGGATTGACGCCCTGGCCGCGGCGATCGGCGAGAGTAAGGACACCATCGAGGATGTCATCGAGCCTTTCCTTATTCAGCAGGGTTATCTGATGCGCACGCCGCGTGGCCGCCAGGCCTTGCCGCTGACCTATCAGTACCTGGGCTTGGCCGCGCCCAATGGCAGTCGGGATATGTTTGCAGGCTCAGCTGACGAGGCATGAGCCGCATGGAACTGTCCGTCAGCGGAAATGTCCGAGCCACTGATCCCGTGTATAGATCGCGTATTGCACCATTTTCCTGCGAGTACCGTATTTACTATGAAGATACCGATGCCTCGGGTGTGGTGTACCACGCCAACTATCTCAAGCTTTTCGAACGGGCGCGGACCGAATTCTTGCGACGCGCGGGCTTCGGGCAGGAGACCCTGCGCGCTGAACAGAAAGCCGTGTTTACCATCGCCAATATCCAGGTGGCCTTTCGCGCTCCCGCCCGGCTGGACGATCTGGTGAGTGTCAGCGTACAACCGCAGCGGGTTCGCCATGCCAGCCTGGAATTCGTGCAGTACATGCATCGCCAGGCGGATGAGACCCTGCTGGCCAGTGCGTCCGTCAAAGCGGGCTGCGTCCGCTATCCGGATTTTCGACCTTGTCCTATGCCTGGTGTCGTTCGTCAGGCTTTGCTGAGTATCTCCGAGCAATGAATCTTTCGCTGAGTCACCTGATTTTGAACGCCAGCGTCATGGTGCAATTGGTGATGCTGGTACTCCTCGCCGCATCGGTCAGCTCCTGGTTCGTGATATTCAGAAAACGCGGCTATCTGCGTGAGCTGCGGCGGAATGCGGATCGCTTCGAGAACAGCTTTTGGTCCGGCGGCCGGCTGACCGACATCTACGAGGGTCTGCGGCGCCGGGGCGATGGCGATATTGGGCTGGAGGGCCTGTTTCGGGCAGGTTACGAAGAATTCAGCCGCGCCCGCAATGATGGCCGGACGGCTGCGCCGGAAATTGTGGCGGCCGTGCAGCGGGCCATCCGCGTGGCCCAAGTGCGCGAGGTCGACCGGCTGGAGAGCGGTTTGGCCTATTTGGCCACTATCGGGTCCACTTCGCCCTATATCGGCCTGTTCGGCACGGTCTGGGGCATCATGAACGCATTCATTGGCCTGGGTAACGTCAAGCAGGCCACTATCGCGCTGGTCGCGCCCGGGATCGCCGAAGCCCTGGTTGCCACGGCCATGGGCTTGTTCGCGGCGATTCCGGCGGTTATTGCCTACAACACCTTCACCAATCTGGTCGAGCGCATTGAATCGCGCTTTCACGCCTTCAGCGAGGAGTTTATCGGCATTGTGGATCGTGGCGTACAAAGCGGGGCGCAGGGCGGCAAAGGATGAACGGGGAGCCACGCAAGCGCCGCCTGGCGCATGAAATCAACGTAGTCCCCTATATCGATGTGATGCTGGTGCTGCTGGTAATCTTCATGGTCACTGCGCCGCTGTTGAGTCAGGGCGTGCAGGTGGACTTGCCGGATGCCGCCGCCGAGGCGCTGGACTACGACGACCAGAGCGAGCCCATCGTGCTGTCGATCGACAAGACCGGGCGGTATTTTCTGAATCGCGGCAAAGCTCCCACCGTGCCCATTACGGG
>JBFIIN010000034.1:0-14926 GCA_041601225.1 Oceanococcus sp. | reverse complement strand
GCCTGCATGCGCTCGGTGGCCCAGTTCGCGTACTTCGCATTGTCCTTGGCGTGTTTCCACTCGCCATACACGGCCAGATAACGGTTGGCCTCCAGCGAGAAAGCCATGTCTTCGCGTTGCGCCGGCGGGTACCAGTTCAGCCACAGCGCGTGGCTGGGCGCCGGCGGCAGGGTTTCCGCCACCGCGCGCAGGCCCGGCATCAGGTCGGCGACCGGCGCATTGGTCCAGATATTGTCGGTGCACCAGTGCATGTTGGCCGGGAAATGGGTGAAGGAGGCGGTCCAGGCCATCAGCGCGGTGGAGGCCGGGAACAGCGGGGTGGTGAAGCTGGCTTTTTTGCGAATCGGGCTGCGCGAAACGAAGTCCACCATCTCGCGGGCCTGCTTGTAACTGTCGGTCATTACCGGCGCGAAGACCTCGATGCCCGGTTTGAAAATGCCCATGGCCTTCGGCGTGAGCAGGAGCTGGAACTCGACCTCGCGGGCCACCTCGGCCCCGACCTGGTCCACCCAGGTGAACACCTCTTCCAGGTGATCCATGGCGAAAACCTGGATCTTCATGCCGGTGAAGCGCGGGCGCCGGTGCAGCTTGAGGTGAAAGCGCACCACCACCCCGAAAAAGCCCGGCCCGGCGCCACGCGCCGCCCAGTACAGATCGCTGTTCTCGTTCTCGCTGGCGTGCACCAGGCTGCCGTCGGCCAGCACGATGTCCAGGCCGATGACGTTCTCGCAGCCCAGCCCGAAGACCCGGCTGCTCCAGCCGAAGCCGCCCTGCAGCAGAAAGCCGCCGACCCCGACATCGGGCGCGTGCGCCACCGGCACGAACAGGCCCTTCTTGCGCAGGGCGTTGTCCAGGTCCACGCACCAGCAGCCGGGTCCCACGACCACGCGCTGCCGCTGTGCGTCGATTTCGATGCTGCGCAGCCGGGACAGATCCAGCAGCAGGCCGCCGTCGCGGATATGGTTTTGCGCCCAGCTGTGACCGCCGGAGCAGATGCTGATCTTCAGGTCCTCGCGCTGCGCGCGTTTGACCGCGCTGATCACGTCGAAAACGTGATTGGCCTGCACCAGAACATCGGGCCGGCGCCCGGGGTCGCGGCCCGAGAAGCTGGTGCCCAGCACCGCCGCATCGAAACCGGTTTCGCCGCGCGCAAGACTGCGGCCCTGGTCGGTGGGACGCTTCATGCCGTCACCTCCGGCTGCGCTTGTGGGCCGAAGGCCGCATACAGCTCGGGCAGGAAGCCGGCCAGGTGATTCATCTCCTGGGCGTCGTGCACCATCAGCTCGCGGACCTGGGTCTCGGTCGGCGCTTGCAGCCGCCCGGCCAGGGCGCCGAGCGCCCGGCCCAGCGCACCGGGCAGGGCACGCAGTTCGACGTTGGCGCCGCCGATCCAGAAGCGGGAGCGCATCTCGCAGCCGCCATCGATCGGGCGCAGATGATGCAGCAGAAAACCGGTGTGGAAGAACAGGCCGCCCACGCGCATGCCGATGCGCGCGCAGATGGCCACCTCCCCCTGCCGGGCCAGGCGTGCCTCGTCCAGGCCCAGGCTGGCCGGGGGCAGAAAGGCGATCTGCACCGAGAAGCACCGGCTGCCCACGTACTCCACGACGTGGGAGACGCGGCCCACATAGTGATCCAGATCCGCGCGGCCATCATCCCAGGCCACGGCCACATGGGCCCGCGGGTGCCAGAGCTTGTAGCGCAGCGCCTGGCTGCCGTGCCAGGCGAACCACCAGTCCCACATCGCCGGCGTGACCCGAGGCATTGTGCTGCGCACGGCCACATGGGCGGCGCCGCCGGCCGCGTGGGTATAGCCGGTCTCCACCGGCAAATGGCCGGGCTCGAGCAGATCGGCCGCCCGCGCGATAGGGGGCAGCAGTTCGCGGGCCACGGCGCCCACCGCCAGCGCCTGCGTGACCGATTCGGGCAAGGGCGCCATGTCGGGATGGAAAAAGCGGGCGTAGGGGCTGTTGGCCAGTTCCGGCGCGGGGTAGCCCAGACGGATGTCGTTGTTCATCGGATTATTCCTATAACATGTTATAAATAGCATTCAAAACGAATAGCGCACGAAGGCCGAGAGCTGATCCCGGTCGCGCAGCAGGTTGCGTCCTCCGGCGCCGCCGAACCCCAGATAGCCCAGATTGAAACCCCAGCGGTTCTTGTAGCGCAGCTCGAAATTGGCGGTGAGCGAATGCCGGCCGGCGACGAAGTTCTCGCCCGGCCCCGGTGCGATGCCCGCGATGTCGTGCGACCAGATCACCAGGCCCTGGACGCTGACGCCGGGCAAGACGCTCTCCCAGCGGGGCAGCAGGACCAGGCGGTAGCCCCAGGAAAACGGGGTGGGAAAGCCGTCCACCTGCTGGCTGGGATTGAAGCGCAGGCCATCGGGGCCGTCCACTGGCGGGATCAGCCCGGGCGGATCGCAGGCGCGACCGGCATAGCCCGGCGAGCCGGTGCCGTCGGCGCCGCGGCTGGGGTGCAGATAGGTTCCCGGGCCTTCCAGTGGCAACTCGCAGGGATCGGGCAGGTCCGGCACCCAGGTGGCGGCCAGTTCCGTCAGGATCAGCAACTGGTCCATTCCGGGTGGCTGGGCCACGTAGGTGCTGCCCAGATTGAACTGCCAGGCGGCAAAACGCTCCCAGCCCCGGATGTGGCTGTTGGGCGGCGTTTCGCCGCTGGCGGTGCCGCGATAGGGCATGACGAAATTCGGAAAGGCCCGGGCGGAGCCTGGCGCATCGCCGCCGATGGGTGCGCCCAGCGAGAAGCTTCCGGGGCCGGAGGTCGGCGTGCCGGCGCAGCCCACGGCCGGGTCGTGGCAGCGGGTCAGCAAGGGGCCATTGGCCGCGAAATTCAGGTCCTGGATGTCGAGTTGCACCGGCAAACGCGGGCGGTAGGCCACCTCGCCCTGGATCGCGATCGGGTCGATGGTGGAGTTGAAGCTGAAGCCGTACAGCGCGATGTCGCGCGGGAACTGCATCTGGAAGCGCACCGTATCCAGGGGCACCGCGTCGGAAGTGGCCGCGTGGGGGTCGTCGGGGTGCAGCAAGGGCAGGTCCGGGCAGGCCAGCGCCAGGCTCGCGGCGTCATTGGCGTCGATGCCCAGGGCATTGCCCTCGCGCCGGGCGCAGCCGGCATCGGCGGCGTAAAAGCTCACGTAGGGCAGGCGGCTGTGGTAGCGCATCGCGTACAGCGCCAGCGAAGTGCCATCGCCCAGCCAGTCCGCGTAGTAGCTCAAGGATGCGCCGAATTGCCCGCCGTCAGGCGGCTTATCGTCCGCCAGGCGCTCGATGCGGGTGCTGGTGTTGGTCAGCCCGGACAGCGGATTGTTGAGTGGCGTGCCCAGCCCTTGCTCATCCACATCGGCGGCGGTGCCCAGGCCAATCGACGCGTGATCCACCGCATTGCGGCTGCCGATGTCGACAAAGGACAGGAAGGAGCCGGGCGCGGGGATGATCACCGGCTGCCATTCGTACTGATAAAAGACTTCCAGGCTGATGTTTTCGGTCAGGCCGGTGGCGGCATGGGCCAGCCCCACCGGCGTAAAGGTTTCGCTCAGATCCGAGCCGACCCGGTTGAGGCGGTTCAGTTCCGGCGGATTGATCTGGTTCAGGCTGTTGATCACCGCGACCGTGCTCTCGCCCCAGTTCAACGACTGCCTGCCCAGCTTGAGGCTGAGCTCGCGACCGCCCGGCAGCGGCAGGGCGCCCCAGACATAGGCGTCCAGCAGCGCTATGTCGGCGCCGATCTGGCGCAGGATTTCCGCATCGCTGCGTTTGCGGCGCACTTCATCGCCGGTGCCGAAAGTCGCCGGCCCTACCGGCAATGTGGCCGGCGGCCCGTCCGGCTCGGTGGTCGCCGTGATCAGATTCGGGTGGTAGCTGCGGAAGTCCCTGTTGACGACATCGTAGAAGGCATAGAGCCGGGCGAAAGCACCGAAATCCTCATAACGGACGGTCAGGTCCTGGTTCAACTTGACCACCGCCTGGGTCAGGTCAAAGCGTGCGTAGTTCCAGTTGCCCGCGTCGTTGTTGGTGGAATAGGCCCCCGGTGCGTCAAGGCGCGCGGCATTGGGCGCGGTGTCCTGTTGCGCCGTGCCCTGGCAGCTTTGATCGTCACAGACATGCGGGTTGATATTGGCCTTGCCCAGCAGACGCGGGTCACGCTCCTCCAGGCGGATCGCCGCACCAGCCGTCAGCGTGGTGTTCAGCCGCAGCCTGATGCCGTTGTCCCATTCGCGGTTGATGGCCTCGGCGGTGAGGCTGCTGAACAGCAGCATCAGTCCCGCCAGCCTCGCTGCGTATTGATTCGGATTCTTGGGCACGGATGTCTCCTGTCGCAAACTTACAACACGTTATAAACTTGATACATGTTACTGTCAAGCTTATGATCTGGCCAAGCCCACCACCGAAGCTGCCATGAGCCTGCGCGAGCAGAACAAGGCCTACAACCGCCGCCGCATCCTGGCCGCGGCCGAACAGATCATCCGAGCTGAAGGCATGGACAAGCTGTCGATGCGCCATCTGGCCAGAGTCGCCGGGGTCAGCCTGCGCACGCCCTACAACCTGTTCGGGTCCAAGACCGAGGTGTTGATCGCGCTGCTGCAGGAGCCGGTCGTGACGCTTCTCACCGAGGCCCTGCAACTTCCGGTCAGGGACGGCGTCCTGCAACGGCTTTTTGCCGTTCTCGCGCGTGTTCACGCGCGCCTGGCCGAGGATGAGGCGTTCTTCCGCGGCGTCTACTGGCAAATGATGAGCAGTGACCATGCCGAAGCGCGCGAGCAGGCGGTCATGAGCGCTATCCGCGTGAGCCTGCCGCTCCTGCAGCGAGCGCAGTTTCAGGGCGAAATCGCCGCCAACTTCGACGTCGTCGCGCTCAATCGCCACCTGTCCATCCTGACCCTGGCGCTGATCGGTATGTGGGCCAGCAGCCTGTTCGGCCTCGACGAATTGATCACGCACATTCGGGAGAGCTGGTACAGCACGCTGCGCCGGGCGGCGACCGGTGACGGCTTGGTTCAGCTCGAACACCAGTGCGCGGACGCCCTGGGCATGGCGGGCGCGCCAGCGCCAACCGCGTAGCCCGGCTCCAATGAGTCGCCGGAGTGGCATGCAGGCTTGCGCGTGTGCCGAATGCCCGCCTCAGCCGTTCGGCCCGGGGGTCAGCCGAGCCATTATCGGTGCGCAAGCGCTCGGTCAGAGGCCTTGCCGGAGCTTTGCAGCTGACTGGTGCAGGGGACATCGCCATTCAGTGGCCAACGGCGGGCTTTCCCAATCTCGCCGTTCCCGCGGCCGGCGGTGCGGATGTTTGGTGGCCAGCGGCGCCAGCTCCAACATGAGCACAAGGGACGCCGCTCATGGGCTATCGCAGCTGAAGCGGTGTGCCGCGCAAGTCGGGGAATAGCCTGGCGGCCATCTGCGTTGCGAAGTCCTTGAACAGCCTGACCGGCTTCGGGATATTGCGCCGGCTGACATGCACGATCGAGAGCTGCTCGCACGCCAGCTGCCAATCCGGCAGGACCTCGACCAGGGCGCCGGAGTGGAGGAGGTCCGGGCGAACAATGGGCGGCAGATCGCCGATGCCGCCGCCGGCGACCAAGGCGGCAGCCAGCCCGGCGTAGTCATTCATGGCAAGCCGGGGTGTGAAGCGCAGCTGCTCCGACGACTTTCCCTTGGTCAGCGTCCAGCTGTGCTGGTCGGGCCAGAATGAAAAAGCCAGGAGCGCATGGCCGGCAAGGTCCTGCGGGTGCTTTGGCGCCGGATTGTCGCGCAGATACCCGGGGCTGGCGACAAGTTGCCGGCGGTAGCTGAGGATCGCTTTGGCGATTAATGATGAATCCTCCAGTTCACCGACCCGAAAGGCCAGATCAATGCCGTCGGAGATGTGGTCAACGAAGCGGTCGGTGACGAGAACATGGACCCGCACGCCGGGATAGGCTGCCGCGAACGCGGTGAGGATGGGCGCAAGCAAGCTGTCGCCCAGGCTGGGCGGCGCGGAAATGCGCAGCAGACCGCGAACCTCCGCGAGCTGATTGGACACGATGGCCTTGACGGCATCGGTCACTTCAACACCGCGCTGCGCTTCGACGAGCAGCTCCGCACCGATGTCCGTCAGGCGCAGGCTGCGGGTCGAACGCTCCAGCAGCCGGACACCCAGCGCATTTTCAAGGTCGGCGATTTTCCGGGACACGGTCGAGACCGGCATGCCCAGCCGCCGGGCCGCTTCCGAGAAGCTGCCCGCGTCGGCGACTTTGGCGAAGACCACCAGGGCATTGAGATCAGCCATCTTTATCCCATTTTTTGGAAAGTGATTTCCTGATTGTCTGGCTAATCTATTCTCCTGGAAAGTCTTATCGTGTTTGCACGGTCGATACGGCCGGGCAAAACGGAGCTTTCCCATGACCAATCTTTTGCAATCTGCCCTGGTCGCAGCGACGGCGCTGGCCGTCACGAGCGGCGCCGCGCAGGCCGATGACCGCGCCGAGATCGAAGCGGTGCTGTCGGCCTACGAGACCGCCCTGAACGCATCCGACACCGACCGGGTGCTGAGTCTGTACGCGCAGGAGGGCGTGTTCATGCCGCAGCACAGCCTGCCCAGCGTCGGCGAGCAAGCCATCGCCGCGGCCTACAATGCGGTCTTTTCGGCCATCACCCTCGATATCGACTTCGCCATAGACGAGATCGTTGCCCTCGCCCCGGGCTGGGCGTTTGCCCGCACCCGCTCCGCGGGCTTTGTGACGATCAATGCCACCGGTGATCGCGCGCCCGAGGCGAACCAGGAGCTGTTCATTCTTGGCAAGAAAGGCGATGTCTGGAAGATCGCGCGCTATATCTTTTCCACCACCAATCCGCCACGCCAGTAGGCCGGCAAGGGAGAAACGACGATGAATCGAGCACAGCTGCGCAACGCGGACCGGGCGGTTCCGTCATCCTTGTCGACCGGCCTGCCGTCGCGGGCAAGCAGCGGGGGTGCTGGCTTGAAGGCTGAGGGCTTGCTGGCCCGCCCTGCGGGAGCCCAATCATGACCCAGTCGATGCGGGCGGTGGTCATTCATGAGGCGGGCGGACCGCAGGTGCTCAAGCTGGAGCAGCGTCCGGTTCCGGTGCCGAAAGACGGCGAGGTGCTGATCCGGGTCAAGGCCTTCGGCCTGAATCGATCCGAGCTTTTCACGCGCCAGGGCCATTCCCCCAACGTGCAATTCCCCCGGATTCTCGGCATCGAGGCCACCGGCCTCGTGGAGTCCGCGCCCGCCGGGGAGTTCCAGCCGGGTGAGCGTGTCGCCACCGCCATGGGCGGCCTCGGCCGCGCCTTTGATGGGGCCTATGCCGAGTTCACGGTGGTTCCCGCCGGGCAGGTGCAGCGTATGCAGACCAGCCTGGACTGGGAAACTCTGGGCGCCATTCCCGAAATGATGCAGACCGCCTGGGGATCGCTGTTCAGGTCCTTGCGCCTGGAGCGGGGCGAGACCCTGCTGGTGCGCGGCGGCACGACCTCCGTCGGACTGGCTGCCGCGGCCATTGCCAAACAGCATGGCGCCACCGTGGCCGCGACCACGCGAAACCCGGGGCGAGAGAAGTTGTTGCGTGACAATGGGGCGGACCAGGTGTTCATCGATACCGGTGAGATTGCCGCCCAGGTCCGGGAAGTCTTCCCCTGCGGGGTCAACAAGGTGCTGGAACTGGTCGGTACCACCACACTGCTGGATTCCCTGCAGGCCGCCAGAGCCGGCGGTCTGGTGTGCATGACCGGTATGGTCGGTGATCAGTGGTCGCTGCGCGATTTCAGCCCGATGGGCGCGATCCCGACAGCGGTTGGTCTGACCACCTACTCAGGAGGCCCGGACGACTTCATGCGCACGCCGCTGCAGGAGATCGTGCGACAGGTCGAGGCGGGCACGCTGGTGCCGAAAATCGGCAAGGTATTCGCCCTGGATCAGATCGTCGAGGCGCACCGGGTGATGGAAGAAAACAGCGCCGGCGGCAAGATCGTTGTCGTCATTTAGAGGGTGGAACGGCCACTGTGCCGTTATCGTCCACGCATCGATGTCCGGCGCAGCTTGCAGGGGGGCATCAAGACCGTTCACCGGGCGGCTGCGTTTTAATTTCTGGGTGTCGGTCAGAGCCGGCCAGCGGGCGTTGCAAGGCACCCAACTGGTTTTTGCGGTTGGCAAAACCGGGATGGCCTCCGGCGTGGGTATGCGGTTGATGCCAGAGGCGCTCAGCTGCGTGGCTAACAGGCGCTGACTCGTGATCTTCAATTCTGCTGATCCTGGGCTCAAGGCCCAGGATGCGTTCCATCACCCGGCGATGCGGCCTGACCTGCCCGGTTCCAGAGCCGCCAAGCGGTAAGACCTTCACCCTGGCGGCAAGACCTGCAACAGCTGGCGTCACGGTGCGGGCGGGAAATCGCGCAGATTTCACGCCAGGAGTGGGTTGGCAGTTTGCTTCGCAATTTGCAAGGCAGGCTGAAGAACGGCCCGTATCCGCTCGGGGCGAGATCTTTGTTCTGAGAAAAATACGTTAAATATCAAAATGTTGCGTAGGCGCTGGAAGATGGCACCGATGTTGCTTTATCGACTGTTGACAACTTGCTGAAGCGTTGGCTCAAGCAAGCCCCAATCGGTCGAGTCGCTGTGTCGGCGGGTCACCGAGTTCCCTTGCCCGCGGCTACTCCGCTACCGGGCCGCATGTTGAGAAGCACAATGAATGAACTGATTTTCTATCCGCTCGCGGGCGCGACCTTCGTGCTTGCCGCGCCGCTCCTGCTCGTTTTGACCTGGGTATTCGGCCAGGGCTTGAGCCGTGCCTCGGCACGCCGGCAAACGGTGACGGCGGGTACGCATGGGGAGGCGGCAACGCCGGCGGTCTCCCCGCCCGCGGAGGGCCGGCCGGAATCCGGATCGGCCGCGCCGTCGGACCTGTCCGCAAAGACGATGCCGCCTCCGGCTTTTCGCCGGATTGAGGGCGGGGAGGTTCGAGATCTGGACGAATCACCGGACGAGCTGCCGGATTTTTTCAACGATCTGGAGGCCCTGTTCCGGCAAACCCTGGCAGCCAAGCCGCGAGAGCTGGACGTGCGCCTGAAATTGCTGGAGATCTGTCACACGGTCGGAGATGCGGACAAGTTCATCAGCGAGGCTTTGGTGATCCGGGATATTCTGGGCGACAAACCCGATCAGCGCTGGGACATGGTGCGCGCTCTGGGTGTGCGCCTGCTGCCCGATCATCCCTTGTTCGCCGACTCCGCAGGCGCAAGCCGTCAGGCCTCGCCGGAGCAGTCCATTGCCCGCCATTACGATGTGCTGGACTCCGATCGGGCCTACCGCGCCCTGCAGGAACTCAAGTCCCGTTACCTTGATTTGTGCCAGGGGCAGGCCGGCTTTCCTTTGCTGGAACCGCTATTCAAGATTCTCGGCGAGCCCGCCCCGCTGAAAACGCTGACGCCGGCCGGTGAGCAGACCGGCGCCCGGATTCTGGTGAAGGATGAAAGTCGGCTCAGCTACCACCCGATCTACGTCAACGCGCGGGCCCAGGTGCTGTTGGCGGAGCGTCTGGGTTATCGCAAGCTGGTCACCGCGGCACGCTCGGCGGCGCATGCTCTGGCGGTCGTGCAGGGTGTCGAGCGCGCGTCTGACCCGATGAGCTGCACCATACATCTGGACAAATCGCTGGCCGCCGCGGAGCCCGGACTGGCCGAAGAATTGCGCCAGCGTGGCGTGACGGTTGAGTCTGCGGCCGCTGACGATCCCATTGATGCGCGGGTGGCCGCAATGCAGCAGATGCTGGCCGAGCATGAAAGCCATTACTACGTCTGCGACCTGGGCGGCGGTCCGGCGCCGTATCCGCAGATCATCCGCGACGGCCAGGCGGTTATCGGTATCGCCGCGGCCCGTCAGCTGCAACAGGCGGGAATGGGCCGGCCCGATGCACTGGTCACCTGCTATGAAAGCGGCCAATCCGCGATTGGTCTGCTGATGCCCTTTGTCGACCACCCGGACTGCGCGATTTATTGCTCGACTCAGTTCATCAAGCACCGGGGCACCGGTCGTGCCGCCTCCCGTGAGCATATTGAGATGCGTTCGGCGCGGGAGCATGCCTGGCTGCGCGCCGCCGGTCGCGTCGAGTACCGGGAACTGGATGAGGCGCGCGTCGCTGTAACGGGCAGGCGCTACGCGCTGCGGCTCGCCGGCCCCAATGCGCAGGCCAACGCGCGTGCGCTGACGCTGGTGCAGGATGTTGCCCGCGGGCTGCCGCAGCAGGCCCGGGTGCTGGTTCTGCTCGCTGAGCACGCGCGCCCGGTGAACGCGGCATTCAGTCAGCTCCAGGACGGCTAGGAATGAGGGCGGTAGGAATCTGTTGAGGGCTGGTGGTGGCGGGCGATTCGATTCGTTGACCTACTGACCCCACAATCCGTCCTGGCAGTTGCTGCTTCCGGCCTCATCGCCGGAATGACTGCCGGAAGATCTCCTGGCGGACTTCGTCGCGGCCGCCATTGCCGCGCTGGATTTGCGTGCGTCCTCTGCGCGCCAAGCAGGCGATGGCCGGCGCCGTCAACCGGTCGAGCCTTCCATGCTGGTGAAGGTGCTGGTGTACGGGTACGTCAGCGGCGGGTATTCGTCGCGCAAGATGGCCAAGAGGCTGGCCGAAGATGTGGCGTTCCGGGTGCTGGCGGCCAACAACGTCCCGGCCCACCGGACGATCCGGGGCTTCGTCAGCGCCATCTCGATGAATTCTCTGAGCTGTTTGTCGCAGTGGTGCGATTGGCGCACGCAGCCGGCCTGATCAGGCTGGGGCGGGTCGGCATTGACGGCGCCAAGGTCCGGGTCAGGGCCTCCAGGCACTAGCCCGGATTATTCATAAACATTACACGCCCTCGCTTGTTCTTTGAATCCACAGCGAATTTCGCTCGGTAGGCAATAGTCCCTGCTATTGCCTTCCTCCCGTAATCCCCCGCGAATCCAATGCCCTGCGCGATCATCGCGCAGGTTCATGAATAAGCCGGGCTAGGCGATGAGCTACGGCCGCATCACGGAGGAACAAGCCAGGCTCAAGGCGCCGATTGCTGATCAGTTCAGGGAGCAAAGTATTTGAAGGTCAAGGGGAGGATGTTTGTCGGACTTTCCTGCGATTATCCGCAGGGCAAGATCAGGAGGCGCACCTACATGGACGAAGAATGCCGGGTCTTCCGGACCGCGTCAGGCAAGCGCGACATGGTAGAACCCTACTGTTCGTACTTTGGGGTCAACATGGCCGGCGGCCGGGTTGCCGATGAATACATCGTACGCGCTGTTTCACGAATGGTTTGATGGATTCGTGCAGGCAAAGAGTCCCGGAGAGGTGCCGGCGCCTGAGCGCGCCGCGGCGGCGGAGGCTTTCAGTCTGCCAGCCGCCTGGCGATGTCCTGAAACTGCGAAAGATTGTCCAACAGCAAATCCACCAGCTTGGGTTCGAAGTGCTGGCCGCGTTGCTCTGCAAGGTGAGCCAGCGCGTCCTCCTGTGACCAGGCGTCTTTATAACAGCGCATGCTGAGCAGGGCGTCGTAGACGTCTGCCAGGGCAACGATGCGCCCGAAGATGTGGATATCCTCGCCGCTTTTCCCTTCGGGATAGCCGCCGCCCCCCCAGCGCTCGTGATGCTGCCTGGCGATGATGCCGGCGGCCTGCAGCACTTCAAGCTCATGTCCGGCAAAAAGATCGCCGCCAATGTTGGCGTGGCTCTGCATGATGCGCGATTCCTCTTCGGTGTGGCGGCCGGGCTTCTTCAGCACCGCGTCCGGAATCGCAACCTTGCCCACGTCATGCAGCGGCGCCGACATCCGCAGCAATTCGACGTCCCGGTTACTGAGGCCATACAGACGGGCGAGGAGCGCCGAGTACTCCGCCACCCGCCGCACATGGTTTCCCGTTTCGGCGGAGCGCATTTCAATCGCCTCGCTGAGCATGAGGATCAGCTCCTTCTGGGAGCGGTTCAGGCGATCGTTCATGGTCAGATATTCGAAACACAAACCGACGTTACGGCAGAACAGTTCGATGAAACGGCGCTGCGCCGCATCGAATGCATGGGGCGCGTCGATGTAGAGAACCAGCTCCAGGTGACCGCTGGTGCGCAGGTAATGCAGGAAGTGATCACTGTCCATGCACGTGGTCTTCCTGGCCAGGCCAGTCAGAATGCGCTGAGCAATGGCGGGGTCCAGGCCGCTCACCAGGCTTTTCCCGGCCAGGTCCGCATAGCGCCCGGTGCCCGCAAGAATGGAGGCCTGCTCCTTGTCGCGCACCGCGACGATGCCGCCTACCGCCCGGCGAACGATCACCGCGTCGTTGCCCAGCCGCAGCAGAGCCGACAGCTGCTCCAGCACGCCCTGGGCAAAGCGCAGCAATGAATGCTCTTCCAGCAGGCTTGCCGAGGATTCGATGACTTTTTCCAGGCCGATGCGATTGCGCTCCATGGCCATCAGATCGCGATAGGAGCCCACAGCCGTATAGACCACGGTGAACAGCTTGCTTGCTGTCAGCTCGTCCTTGGCTTTGTAGTCATTGATGTTGTATTGGGTGATGACCTGACGTTCGGGGACCTGGCCCGGTTGACCGGTGCGCAGGATGATCCGGACCAGCTGATTGCCAAGCTCTTCCCGGATGATGCGCACGGCCTCGAGACCGGCATCATCGGTTTCCATGATCGCGTCCATCAGAATGACGGCGATATCCGTGCGTTCACGCATGATTTGAACGGACTCTTCACCCGAATAGGCGTGCAGTAAGTCCAAGCTCCCACCCGCTAAGCTGAAGTCCTGCAGCGCCATACGGGTCACGCCGTGCACGTCCTCGTCATCGTCCACCACCAGCAACTTCCAGGATTCCGGCGCGCGCGCCTGATCGGTATTGGCGATTGAGGCGCGCTGCACGGTCACGTCATTCATGGCCCTGATCCATTTGAAGGACCGTGATTTTAACCACAATGTAACGGCCCCACCGGGGTCGCCCGGCGCATTGCCTGGCCTCGTGCGCCTTCGCGATTATCATTGCGGTGAGGGAGCGGTTCGATGACTTCGGCTCGAAGGGGAGAAGGGTCGCGGTATGGCCCCGGACGTTTCTGGCGCTGACCCGGCCGTGCGTTTCAGTAGGCATCATCACGAATCAGGCGCTCCGGGTCAGACCGGGTGAGCATGCGAATTTCGAGCTAAACTCGGTCAGGAGTCGAGTCGGCTCGGCCCGCCATCTGGGCAAGGGGGTGTCGTGAGGGTTTTGCGCTTGATGAGTGATCCCACCGTTCCGGGCCCGCATCGGAACGCATCCGGACCACCAACGGTGGGCTGCAAGGTCGCGATGGTCCGGACCTGATGGGGGATTTTGCTGAGCTGCTGCAGGTCCTCGCCTGGCCCACCCAGGCAGCCGACGCAGTGCGCACGCTGCTTGCCGGCTTCAATGTCCCGTTGCCGGCCGTGCTGGCTCAGGTGCTCGGGCTGGGCGTGCTGCTCGCGTTGCTCATCCTGTTTGCTGTCCGGTCGCGGCGCGCGGACAGCCTGCGGGGGCGGTTGCTGAACGGGCTGGTGGCACTCTCGGCGCTGGTCAGCGCGGTGGCCATCGTCGCGGTATGGATCGATTGGGCAATGCATCCCCGCAGCGCACAGATCATCGGACATGTGGCAAGCCCCCGCGGCGGCGACTTTATGATCGAGCTGATGGATTTCAAGGGCGAGTCACTGGGTGCGCCGGTCGATACCGATTACACCGGCGCATTTGCGATTTCGTATCAACCCGCCTTTGCGGATTCTCCGCGTGAATTGGTGGTGACTGCTGAGGGTTGTCAGACCCGGCAGGTGGCACTGCGCCGGTCCCAGCTTCTGGGGGCCGAGATTTCAATCTTGCTGCGCTGCGGTGAGCCAGATGCGTAGTGTCAGCATCCTGCTGGCAGCGGGACTGGGCATGGTCGGCACTGCGGCCGCCGCGTCCTGTCAGCTTGTCGGCAAAGTGACCTCGGACGGCTTGAATCTTCCGGACGCGAGCATCAGCGTCACGCGCCAGGACCGGGAAATTGCGCGCACCCGTACGGATGGTGCGGGAGAGTATGCCCTCAGCTATGCCGAGTTTCCCCGGGGTGTCCGGGCGGTAACCGTCGAGGTGTCAGCCGATGCGCACGTGGCGGACCGGCGCATCCTGTTTCGGCAGGGGCAGCAGGCCTGCCTTGGTCCGCGCCGCCACGAGGTGGCGCTGGGACGTTCGGGGGAGGGTGATGACTTCGCTCCCAGTACGCTGGGGCTGACCATTTTCGTGTCCCCCTATTCCCTGTACGGAGTCGGCGGAGAGGATGTGCAGGAGCGCTTCAACGCCGATCTGCCGCAGATCGTCTATCACCGGATCCAGGCCTACAAAAGCCTGCTGGACGCGCGGACCGAGTCGCTTGATTTCAGTGTGGAATTGACGCCAGAAGTGCTCACGCCGGCTCAGGGTGAGCAGATCCGGCGCCTGGGCCATCAGCTGAACGCGCTGGGCATCGTGGCCGGCGATGGCGAACTGGTCAGCGCAGAGAACGCGGAGCCCCGCATCGCGCTCAAATCGGTGTTTCGCACCATCCCAACGTATCGGGACGTGACTCTGCTGATGCAGGAAATCGAAGATGAGCTGCCCGCGGGGCGCGCGAGTCCGAGCCGCATCGGCAGCCGCCTCCAGGACTATTGGGGCAAACAGGCCGTATTGTCCTACGCGGTGCGCAAGCTCGCGCTGGACGGGGGCGTCCACAATATCCAGGAACTGCAGGAACTGAGCAGTTTGCTCATTCAGGTGCGCGCCACCATGGCGCAGGACGATCCTCTGCTGGAATCGCTGCAATCCCTGTTGACGATTATCCAGCTGGAGCTGGGGTCCTGATGTCTGGCCGCCGCTGCCGCGTCCTGCTGCTCGCCGCGCTCATGCTGGCCCCGGCGGCCCGGGCCGG